>CAZLJY010000011.1:0-42389 GCA_964559945.1 uncultured Gammaproteobacteria bacterium
CACTATCGCCGCTAGCAAAGGCTGCGGCTGCGGCTAGGTGGGCTCGGGCGCCGCTGCGTGAGGCGCTGCGCATCAGGTCTAGCTCGTAGTCGCTTTTGGCGGCTCGCTGCCAATGGAGCCGGTTGACCAAGATCTCCGGGTTGGCTTCGGCAAAGGACCAATTCGGTGGGTTTTCGCCAATCACTGCACAGCGAGAAAGGTCCGCGGGCAGGGCGGCTCTAGCGGCCTTTTCGTTACCCGTGACCACGATGTCGAAATGTTCGGTCCAGGGGCCTTGGGGGTCCGTCGGTGGTAGGTGCCAGTAATCTTCGGGCTGGTGGTAAACCAGCGTGGGTTTGTGGCCTGGTCGCACCAATACCCAGCTTTCTGGGTGTTGCTCTAGAGGAAGCCACCAAAGGAAATGAGGGTTGGCTTTGAACGGAAAATGATAGTCATCCAAAAAGGCAATGTTAGGGGTGCCTGAATAAATCGCGACGGCGTCAAAGTCCAGTCCCACTAGTGCCTGTTCATGGAGCTGGCAGAGCCGTTTATGGTGGTGGGCGTATCGCTCAGGAGTGTTTGGGAATTCGGTCATGAAGAGGCGTCCAAAAAGGGTCGCCTGCCATTATACCCGGAGGGTGACTAGCGCTCTTCTAGAACGTTCAGGCAGGCCGGTGGCGCCGCGGGATAACGCAAGCGGGACGCCAAAGGGGCATTGATGGTGATACAGCCATCAGGCTCGATGATAAGCCAAAAACCCAGCCCCATAGAACGAGCAACGGATGCGGCATTTTGTGGACCGGCCACCATTAGGGCGGTGGCCCCTGCATCTGCCAGGGTGCCCGTGGTGGCTATGACCGTTGCGCTAGTCAGGGACATCGCAGGTTTGCCGGACCGAGGATCCAGAATATGAGCATACCTTTGACCTTGGTGCTGACCGTAACGAGCGTAGCTTCCCGAAGTAAAGACACTTTCATCTCCGCGAATTTCCAGCAAGGCCAATGGCGATGAGTCCAGAGGGTTGCGGATCGCAATTCGCCAAGGCGCAGGCTTTGTTCCAAAACCTCGCAGGTCGCCACCGGCATTGACTAAACCAAAGCGAGCGCCCTGGCTTTCCAACAGTGTGATCACTTGGTCCACCGCCGCGCCCTTTCCAATGCCGCCAAGATCGATGCTTACGGCAGAGTTTCGGCTCGCCACGCAAGCTGACTCTAGGTCAACGTCAGCCATGCTGGGCTGCTGATTGAGCAATTCTTGTAGTGCCGTTTCTGTAGGTGGCGCTGAGGTGAGGGGATACTCGCTGGTGTGAAAGCCCCACGCTTTAACCAATGAACCGGCAGCCGCATTAAATAATCCACCACTCAGTTGCTCGGCGTTTTTGGCCTGCTTTAGCACCTCACGCAGGGGGGCAGGTATGGTCAAGCACTGACCTTCCCGAAAGGCCGCGTTTAAGGTTGTGAGCATTCCGGGTTCCCAGGCATGCCATTGCCTGTGGATGTGTTGCAATAACCGTTGGGATTTGGCTAGCGATGCACGTGCATCCGCCTCAGTCATTCCACCCAGTTCGATGGAGACTTCGGTACCTAATACGAAATAGGTGGCTTGGATGGTTTCCGGTGAGCGTTGGCAGCCGGTTGCTGTGGCAAGTATGAACGCCACACCCAGGATAATTGCTCCTGGGCCTGTGGGGCGATTACAACGTGACGACGATGCCTTCCAGCGCAAGTGCGTCTTCGTCAGCGATATCAATAATTTCAAAACCCGCCCAGAATGTACCAGTAGATTCTGCTTCCGAGCACCACAGGCACATGGCGCCAACGTTGAACTGGCTTTCTGGCGCATCGCCAACGGGTGGCAAAGCAAAGCTCAGCTGATACAGGTGACTTTCACCCACCTGAGTTTGGCAAATCACCATCATGCCAGAGGACGAAATATTGCCGATATGGCCGATTCGATCGCCGGACATGGCATCAAACACGCTAACAATAGCGGATAGTTCTTTACGTGAAGCCGAACGTTGTTCAGCCCTTAATTCCTGACTCATTGGAGACACCTTTTCCCTGGGTTGTCACCAGCTCCCCCTGGTGAAATCCGAATCTCTCGGTGATTTTGAAACCGGTTAATTCGTCAAACCAATCTGGATTCCTTTTATTCCCATCATTAAAAAATAGTCCGGTTAGCCTGGGTCGCAAAAATGGGCGACAAGCCAGGTAACTAGGCTGTGGATTTCTTCTGCATCAGGCCCTTCAGCCGACCGAAGATTGATTCAAAGGCGCGATCCATTAATGGACGCGCGCTGGCTTCAAAGACTCTAGCCCGGTTTTCTGACATGGCGATTGCCAGATCATGAAGGTTTAGCTCTTCAGCCAGGCCTCCCCGGTTATTCACGAACAAACAACGACCCGTCACAGGGCTATACCAAGACAACTTGCGTTTGATCCATTTGTCGTCATCACCTAGCTTGAGTTCAAACCAGGTGCCAAAGGCCATTAACCTGACTTTTGCCAGATTGTGCTTCTGATCGACCGTCAATTCAGTGAGTTTGACGGGCTTTAAGGTCGATTCAGCCACCTTACTGCTGGCTTCGCTCCGAAGTGCCGGCTGATTCAAGACTTCTGGTGGCTCAACCTCAACTACGTCCGGCACCGCTGCTTCCATCGTTTGGGCTGGCGGTGCGATATCGTCCTGCATTGTGCGGGCGGCGATGGCGGGCTTGGTTGGTGGACTATGGGTCTTGACTGCCGGCGCTGGCTGCGACTCACTGGACTGTTCCGCTGGGGCCGCGGCAGGCGGCGGTGCACTCACTTGGGCCGTGTCATCGACCAGGTCGGCGGGGGTGTTTTCCACAGTGGGTGCAACCGATGGCGTGGCAGCCACGCTGTCAGATTTCGCTTTCTTTTTGCGCTTTTTCGGTGCCAGCGACCAACGGTGGCAGGTTTCCAGGTTGTTCAGGACAATTTTAACGTCCTGCTCAAAATAGCCCACCTGGCTTAAGCCCTGGGACAGCTTTTTGGTCAGCCAAGACACTTTGCCCCGGAGCTTTTTCTTAACCCCCTCAGACAATCCCTTGCGGACCGAGAAAATCAAAGTCTTGGCGACCTTTCGCGCCTCTTTCCACTGCTCGCCTTCATCGCCATAGCGCAGTGCGGTCAGTGCCATGAAGTCGGTCCAGGGATGTTCCAACACCGATTCAACAAACCGCGGTGGCTGATACTTTTTGATCAAGCGCTCCATTTCGTTGCGTGCCTGATCTCGCGCCAGCTCCAGTTTTTCCTGGCCTCTGGCACGTTCTACTTGGCGTTTTTCTGACAGCCGGGCCTTTTTGCTCAGGGTGCCAATATGTTTGTCCAGGTCGCCGATCAGGTCTTTAAAGACGTCCAGGTCGTCCTGGTATTCGGAAAGAATCCGATCGACCGCCACCTGCATCTTAGAAAACGTCGGTGATTCCTCAGGCTCATCTTCTAGCCAGAGTTCACCAGCGTCAGCGATGGTATTGAAAAACTGACGGGCCGGGTGGTCCTTTTCTTCAAAGAATGCCTCTTCTTGTAAGGCGACCCGAATCATCGGCACCTGCAACTTGTGCAGCAGCTGTTGAACCGGCTGATGGAGCAGATTTTCCTGCTGAATGTGGTCGTACAGCATGCCCATAATATCGATGGTCTGGGCATGGTGGTTGGCCAAAGCCATTGGGCGACCGGTTGGGTCTTTGCCCAGCGCTTTGCGCACCAATTGTTTGATTTCAGTGGCGCTGAGCAGTCCAGCATCATCACTGGGTCCCGGTGCAGCCAATTCTGATTGCAAGCTTGATAGGGCGGTCTGTAACGCTGGTGGTGGTGCAAAACTGACCCCAGCGGGCGGGACCTGGGCTGCGGGTCCGGCGATTTCACTCAGCATATTGCGGATATCTTGGACCAACTCGGCATCGCTGGCGTTTTGGCTGTGAGGCAGCCCACTAGCGTCAGCCACACCCTGGGTGGCCCGGCCAAAGAAATCCAGTTCCGGTGTGTTGCTGACCGGGTCAGGAATAACAGGCGTGTCCGGCGGCGTCCCCTCGGGTTGGCGCGGTGGCGCTCTGCGCGCTGGCGCTGCCGGTTTCTCGAATTTTAGGTTTGGCAGAATTCCGGCCTCAATGAGGCTTTGGTTCATCGCCTCATAGCATTCGGAAATGTGTTCATGCATTTGCCGGTCGATGGCGTTAAACAACAACACTTTCGGCCCCGATGGCACCTCAATGCAACTGGCTGCGGCGCGGATCGCGCGGCCCAGTTTCAGTGGCCCACAGGGGTTGGTGTCGTTCTTCACAGGTAGGCCGCGATTAAGAATCGAAAACCGTTGATTGAGGGCGTAGATCGCCTGGGTGTTGCGGATTTCGGCTTTGCTGACCATTTGGGTGATGGCAAGGCCTTCTTCGAGATCCTGCTCTTCCACCAGGCTCATTTCGCCGTGACCAAAGGTCAGGCCATGGTGTTCGGGTTCCGGTGCACCTTGGATAAAATCCTGGAACGCGAGTTTTACCTGATCACTCAACGCCTCGGTGAATAGGGTTTTCTTACCCTTAATGGTGTTCATCGATTCGAACAGGCGATTTTGACCTTCGGTACTCGCCGATTTGGCCGCTTGGTCGAACAGTGCCTTATCGGCCTCTTCAAAGGCCGGGGTAATGTAGCTCAGCAGGTGTTTGGTCAGCTCATGCTCACAGCCGCCCAGTAATTCTGCCGGCCGTTGGGCCAACGCGCCTAGCGCTGGTTTGTCTGAATGACTGCTTGGAGGCTTAGACATGATTGTGAAGGTCGTTTTCGACAGCCCATTAATAGGCCTACTACGGCCCTCTTATCGGTGGTTAGCATAACAGCTTTAAGGCCTTGATTCGTCGGCAGCTAGTGGCATTGACATTGTTTGACACAGTGCCGATGGTCAAGTGTGGTAGGGGTTTTTCGGTCGACTTGCCCGAAGCGGGTCAGGCGTGGAACAATTGAAAACGATATCAGGGATGTGGGAGGGCTGTAATGATTGATCCGGACGGCTTTCGCCCTAACGTCGGCATCGTGCTTACTCGCAGCGATGGCAAGTTGTTTTGGGCTCGCCGTATCACCCGGGACGGGTGGCAGTTTCCTCAAGGCGGTATGCGAAGTGATGAGACGCCTCAGGAAGCCATGTACCGTGAACTGAGGGAGGAAGTTGGCCTAGCGCCCGAGCATGTGGACGTATTGGGCGCTACCCCGGGTTGGTTGAAGTACCGGCTTCCCCAACGCTTGCGCAGGCCAGAGCAAAAGCGTCAATGTCTAGGTCAAAAACAAGTCTGGTTCTTATTGCGACTGGTGGCGGCTGAAAGTGAGCTCAACTTGGCTCTGACCGATGAACCAGAATTCGACTCTTTTCGTTGGGTGGATTTTTGGTATCCGATCAAGAATGTGGTGCATTTCAAACGCCCCGTTTATCGCCAGGCGTTGGTTCATTTTGAACCCCTGCTGGCGGCACATTCTCAGTCTGTTGCCGCAGGATCTATTTCTTATTGACAATCATTCTTGTTTGCATTTATATTTGCCTCATGATTGTTTGTATCTGCAACGCTGTGTCTGACCGACAAATTCGCGAGGCCGCCAAAAACGGCGCCGCAACGATGTCTGATCTGCGTTCTGTCACCGGGTGTGGAACCACCTGCGGCAAGTGCGTCGAGATGGCGGTAGATATTATTAATGAAACCTCAGACTCTCATCGCGCCTCGGGTATCCCTGGACTCGCCTTAAATTCGGGTTTCTCACCCGCTTAAGTTCGCGCCGCTGTTGGTCTGGGCGTGAGCTCCACGCTTACACGAAAACTCATTGCAACTCATTCCAATTAGCGTTCCGTCATGGCCAAAATGATTGGGGTATATTCCTTGGTGACAGTGAATTTTAACGATGCCAAAAAAGGACTTACCTGAACATGAAGGGCGACACGCAGGTCATCGAGCACCTCAACAAGGTGCTGTTTAACGAATTACGAGCCATCAATCAGTATTTTCTCCACTCTCGAATGCTCAACGACTGGGGGCTAACTAAGTTGGGGGAATACGAGTATCACGAGTCCATCGACGAGATGAAGCATGCGGACAAATTGATTGAGCGCATCTTGTTTCTTGAAGGGCTGCCGAATGTTCAGAATCTGGGCAAGTTGCGGATCGGCGAGAACGTTCCCGAGATGCTTCAGTGTGACCTAGACCTGGAATTGGAGGCGATACCGGATCTGCGCGATGCCATCGTGCATAGTGAGCAGGTCCGAGACTTTGTCAGCCGAGATCTGTTTCAACATATCTTGGATGCTGAGGAAGAGCATGTGGACTTTCTGGAGACACAGCTTGCTCTGATAGACAGAGTGGGATTGGAAAACTATCTGCAGTCGCAAATCGGCGCGCCGGCCGGCTGACAATAACTCCGGCGGCCAATGTCGGTGTCTATGGACCAACGCTGAGCCTTCTGGCTTAGCGTTAGGTCAACAATTGCTCAGGATGCTTTGATGTTCTGCAGTTCCGCCGCCACTTGATCAAATTCAGACTGAATGTCTTTCAGTTTCTGTCCCACATCACCAATAGTGCCCTCTCGAGCGCCGTGTTCAACGGATTTGGCCAATTCTGACAAACCAATGGCACCCGAGTTGGCGCTGGTAGATTTCAGTGAGTGGGCCGGAGCAATCAAGCCATCCATATCGTCGGCGTCGGCGGCTTCGGACAGTTGACCAATACAGTTTGGCGTGTCCTCAAGATAGACATCGATGAGATCCACGTATTCATCACCCATGATATCGATCAGGTCATCCAGTACCTGGCGGTCCAATACGGACTTCGCAATCGGTTGCCTGCTCTTTGGCCTTAGGACCGCAACTTCCGGTGGTAAATCGTCCGTTGCGGACATGGGAGGCTGAGCGGGCGCCTCTTGTTCTGGGTCGATTAACTGCGGCGCTGCTGATTCGGTAAGCCAGCGGTTCAGCATCTGCTCCAGCAGTTGCCGATTTAGTGGCTTGGCCATGTAATCATCCATGCCGGCATCCAGACATTTTTGCCGGTCACCCGCCATCGCGTTTGCGGTCATCGCAAGTATCGGAATACGCGTCTGATTATTATCCGACTCGTGTTGTCGCCATTGCTTAGTCGCCGAGTAGCCGTCCATCACCGGCATCATGCAGTCCATCAGTACGGCGTTGTAACTATTGTCGGTTAGCTGACGAATTGCTTCTTTACCGTTCTTTGCGACATCATGTTCAACCCCAATTAGCGACAACAGTTTTTGCGCTACATGGAGGTTGACCGGATTATCTTCGACCAGCAAGACTCGCCCCGTAGGGGTACCCTTGGGCTCGGTTGGCACCGGCGAGGGTGACGTGTCGTCTTCTTCCTCGTAGTAGTCCTCACCGTAACCGATATCGTTTGAGCCTAGGGTTGGTGGCCGTTCGATGGCTTCCTCGCCACCGTGAAGCAGAAGCTCGATCGTCTCGTGAAAATCGCCCTGGGCACTGCTTCGGTCCAGCGCATCAATGTCGTCAAAATCCGCCAGGGGTTCAGGCAAAATGCCATCGCGGTTGAGAACCAGGATATTCATGGCGTTAAAACGGGAGTCACGCCGGATGCGCCGAATCAGCTCCGCTGACTGGTTTCCTAGGGATGGCGCATCCACCACCATCACATCAAATGCCCAGGTGCCCCCTAAGGTTAGGGAGTCCTTAATTTTGGTCGCCATTTCACGCAGGTTATTGGCCACGGTAGTGCCAGACCCCCATCCCTGAAAAAAGGTCCCTAGCCGTTGCCGCAGCGCTTCATCGCCACAGCCAAGCAGAATGCGTGCGTCCTGCAAGTCTTTTCGATCGGCCTGAATATCGCCAACAGACTTTTTCAGATGGATGGAAAACCAGAACACTGAGCCGGAGCCGGGTTCTGATTTGACGCCGATTCGACCGCCCATCAGCTCAACCAGGCGTTTGCAGATGGCCAGTCCCAGTCCGCTGCCACCGTAGGTGCGGGTGGTTGAGGCATCGGCTTGAGAAAAGGGCCTAAACAGACGATCTGATGTGGCTTTGTCCATGCCAATGCCGGTATCTTTTACCGCAAATAGCAATTCGGTTTGGTCTCGGCTCTCACTGCGGTTACTGACTGTCACTTCCACATGGCCGGAGTCAGTAAATTTGATCGCGTTGCTGACCAGATTCGTGAGCACCTGGCGCAACCGCACTGGGTCTCCTCGAAGCGCAATTCGCACACCCGGTTCTAGTTTTACTCGCAGATCCAGACTCTTCTTGCGGGCGCTGGAGTTCATCAGGCGGACAACCGAATCCAGCAGTTCGCGCAGGTTTAGCCCCACTTGTTCCAGTTCTAGCTTGCCGGCCTCAATCTTGGAGTAATCCAAGATGTCATCAATGATCGACAGCAGATGCTTGGACGATTGGAAGGCGGTGTTTAGATAATCCTTTTGTGTTTCGTTGAGTTCGGTGCTGCGCAGAATATCCAAAATCGGCAATATTCCATTCAGCGGCGTGCGAATTTCGTGGCTCATGGTGGCCAGAAACTCATCCTTGGCCATCACCGCTGACTCTGCGGCCCTTTTGGCCTGGCGAACCTCTTCTTCAATTTTTGCGCGCCGGTCTATGTTGCTTGATAGCTCTTCGTTGAGGCTTTCCAGCTCACTTTTAGACTGGGTCATGACTTTCGCTAGACGGCGGTTTTCCAGCGCGTGATGTAGGGATTGGCGAAGGCCGCTTTGCAGGCGCAAGGCTGACAGGTAAACCGCACCAACAACCAACACGAAGGCCCCGGCAGTAATCCAATGGGCGGTCTCCCCGCTGGTTGCCAATTTGATCAGCAATGGCGCTGCCGAGGGCAAGGCAAACGCCACCATCAACCGAGTAAACGGTGACAACAACAAAATGCCAGAAACGATCATTGAGGTGGCGACTACGGAAATGATGAGCGCGCTATTGGGCTGCTGCAAATCAAATAACAACCAGGACATTGCGCCCCAGCCAATACCGCTAAACGCCATTGTGACGGTTGCGGCAAGAACCCAGGATTCGGGGTTGGTATCGATATCGTCCGCTTTACGATACTGCACATAAACCACTGACCGCACCGCGGCGATAATGGCGAAGTAGATCACCAGGCTCAACGCTAGGGCGCTGTCCTGGGTGGACCAAAAGTAGATGCCAACCAATGCCGCAACCGCTGTGGCGGCGATGGTGCCAAAGCCTGCCATGCGGTACATAAACCGCACCCGTTCCGCCATCAACCGTTTGTCGTGTTGGTCGTCAGCAGTAGAGGTGAAAAGACCGTCCTGCGCCATAATTTTCCCCGTTGTTCAAATTTGCGACTCGTTAAACTGGTATGCCAGTTCGGCTTCCGGTGCCTGCACAAAATATCCCTGAATGAAATCGACCCCTGTTTGCCAGAGCATAGCGGCTGTGCGCGCGTCCTCAATTGCCGGAATAATGACCAATTGATTGCTGTCATGTAAGCGGTCAACCACCGCTCGCACGTCTTTGCCCACAGCGCCGTCTTCGTCAGTGGCTGGTAACTTCACGTAATCAACAGCAAGATGGGTCAGAGTTTGAAACGCGGTGTTACTGCCATCGAAGGCTCCCAGCGCTACTTTGACGCCAATCTCTCTTAGCTTTTTTGAGCACTTTACGGCGGCTTTCAATCGGTTGGCTATTTCCGGCAATTTGAACTCTATCACCAGGTAGGACGGCTCCAATCCGCGGGTTTGCAACTGTTTGTAAAGCCTTGGCAGCATTTCCCTGTCGCTAAGGGAGTGGGCCGATTGATTGACGAACAGTCGGATCGGCCTATCTAGCCGCTGACGCTCATCAATCACGGCGATAGCCCGTTGCAGCATCCATTGATCAATCCGACCGAGCAAGCCGCTTTGTTCTGCGGCGGGTATTAGGCGGGAGGCTGCAATGGGTTTGCCGTCATCGCCGTTGACCCGAACCAGGGCCTGATATTGTTCGTCCGAATCGCCGCGTAAGGAAACAATGGGCTGAAACAGCACCTGTAAATCATCGTTGTCCAGGGCCGCTTCAAGGGTTAGGGCAACCGAGTCATCACTTTCCTTAGAAAAATCCAACGCCAGTTCCTGCACGTTCACCCGAGAAGTGCCTTCGCTATAGCCCAAGTTGCAGGCCCGTTCCGCCGCCGAAATTAAAGCGCCAGCATCAGCGAATTGGCTGGTGAGCTGACATACACCGATGGATGCCGTCATGTTGACGGTGCCATCGCCGCACTGGAAAAGTTGTGCTGCGACGCGTTGGGTACAACTTTTGGCCGTTTCTTCTAACGCTGTTTCACTTCGCTCTGGCAACAGGAGGCAGTACGCATTGTCGCCATATCGAGTTGCCATATCGTCGTTCTTGAGCTCACTGCTTAGCAGTGGTCCCAATTGATCAGCGGCTTGCTCAAAGCCCGCAAGGCCTAGTCGCTGGCGAAGGTCAAAAGGATCGTCAATTTCGACGTAAAGGACCCCGCCGGGTCGCTCTCCATTGCCAACCAGCGGCTCAGCCAGCAGATCGTTGATACGTTCGAGTAACGCCGGACGTTCAGCCAGACCCGTCACGGTGTCCGGTTCAGTGCGGGTCAAGCGACGCCGCGCCAGCGCCCGAGCCCGCTGTATTCGGTTGCTTACCGCCTGAATTAAATGGCGAGGGCGGATGGGTTTTGACAGAAAATCGTCGCCGCCGGCCAACAAGGCATCAAAATGCTTGTCGGTATTGCTCTCGCCGGACAGAAACACAATGGGGGTGTTGATGAAATCATTGCGCTCTCGAATGATCGAGGTCAGTTCCATGCCGTCGCACTCGGGCATGTAAAGATCCATCAGAATGAGCTCGGGATTGAAATCTTCCAAGTGGTCCAGCACCTGCATGGGGTCCCGCTCCATGCGCACTGACATGCCTGCTTTGCGCAAGATGGACTCGGCAAACATAGCTTGAGAACGATCGTCTTCGACAATCAAAACCCGGTAGGGGTCGTCCTCGGGGTTGCGCATGAGTTCGTTGAGGCGCCCGAGCACCTCTGTTGCGCTTGCGTCACTGCGCAGGAATGCGTCAGCACCGGCGCGAAGGATTTTCAAGCGTTGAGCCACATCGGTTGCCTGGGAGAACGCCAACATGGGCATTGGACGATCTTGTTTGCGGCGAATTTTCTGAACCAGCGGTCCTAGGGTTTCGACCTCATCGATGAACACCCCATCGATGAGCACAGCGTCTGGCCCCATAGCACTTAGCTGTTCACGAAATTGGTCGACGTCGGCAAACGAGTTCACTTCAAAGCTGCGGCCCAAGATTTTCGCCAGCTTGAAGGACCGTTTGTCGTCGCGATGGAGAAAATACAAGGTTCGATCGTGACGCGGCGCTTTCTGTTCTGGCGCTGTGGGCTCAGTGGCGGTGGACGGCGGAGCGTCACTATCTTCGACAACGGAAATTGCCGACGCCTTTGATGGCGCGGGTTTCTTCGATTGGAGCTTCCAATCGCTATTACCTTGCTCAGACTCTTGGACCTCAAATTGTTCATCGCCAGTAATGATTTGGCTGGCGATATCGCCAAGTTCCAATTCCACGTTGGCCTCAGCCAGGCGATGGAGCTCTACATCCGATACGCCGGAGGATTCTGCGTCCAGCGCATCGGGTTGGTCAAAGCTCAATCGGTGGAAAGGTCGGACGGTTTGATTGTCAAAAGGCAGGAACTCTGCAGGCGGTCTGACGCTACAAGGAATATTTTCTGTGGTTGGCAGTCCAGAGGGGGCGATATCCGGGTCGGGCAAGGTGGGCGAGGTGAACATCTTGGCCACTACCGTGGGCTTGCTGGTGTCCAGGTCTTCTAGATCGGCACCACCACTGATCTGGTCAAGCTCACCGATGATCCGCAGTATTTCGTCGTTTTTGTCGGCCTCCGGCAGCTCCACGCGCTGCTGCTGTCCACCCAGAAGAATTTCAAGGGCCGACAGGTTTTCGCTGGCCTCGACCAACCCGTATTTGCCACTGGAGCCGGCAAGTTGCTGAACTTCAAAGAAAATTAAATGAAGCGTATTGATGTCCCAGCCGTTTTCCGCAAGCGCTTTGAGGCGCCGCTGAATTCCTCCGATACGTCGGGGTAGCGTTTTCTGGAACGCCTTTCGCAATTGTGCGTCACGGCTTTGTTGAGAGTCGCTGCTCATATTACCTGCGATACCAACAACGTATGGGAGTGAGGCAGCTTAAAGGATCTTTCACTTCTCTCGGGATATCCACAGCAAATGGCTGATAAATATAGCATTGTATGGTGCTTCAATGTTGTGACCCGAAGCCCACGTCAAAAAGGTCGTACAACAACCATGATGACAATGCCAAACAGCATGATGACCGGCACCTCATTGAACCAGCGGTACCAACGGTCACTGTGCTTACCTTGCCCCAATGCCAGGGCCCGCATCAGGTGCCAACACCAGCCTTGGTAAAGCACCAGACTAACGACTAATGCGAGCTTGCTGTACCACCAAGCAAATTGCCATAAAGCCGCCTGAAACCCACCCAGCATAATAATCAGTGTGACGCCGAACAGGATGGTGAGGACTGCGCCAATGCACGTAATGGCGAATAGCCGACGCTCCATCACGATGAATCGTTCTAGGCTGACAGGATCGGTGGCCCCATGGTGGTAGATAAATAGCCGCGGAAGGTAAAAAAGCCCGGCGAACCAGGTCACCATAAAGATGATGTGTAGCGCTTTAATCCAGAGCACCGGCGTTCCTTAAAAAATCGATGAATGTGGCAATCTACTGTCTTGCCGCCGCCGCGCCAACCGCTGACCTTGACCTTAGTTGCTTATGCCAATCAAGATAGCGCGTATTGGTTCCCATTTAGCCTTTTGTGCGGCCCATAAAGCCCACCTTCACGAAGAGTATCGATGACATCTAATCGCCCCAGAATAGTTCGTGGTCCTGCGCCCAATTCGCCAACGGGTCGATGGGCCATCAGCGGGTTCTTGCTAGGTCTTATCGTGGGCTTTTTGGGTGCTTGGTTGGGGCTTTCGCGCCCGGTCAGTTCTGTGTCGGCTGATTCGGCAAGTGTTAGCAACGTGGCAGATCGAACTGAGCAATTGAGCCAGGAGCTGGCAGTGGCGCAAAGGGCACGGCAAGTCAGTGAAAACGCCTTGCAGGCACTCAAGCAAAGCGTGTTTGAGTTGGATCAGCAAATGGTTGATCAGCGTGAAGAGGTGAGTTTTTATCAGCGTCTCCTGGATGCAGGAGGCAGCGTTAGAGGGTTGGCGGTGCATGAGTTTCAGTTGGCCCCAACAACCTCTCCCAGGGTCTTTAGGTATCGCCTAGTGTTGACCCAGAATTTAAAGAAAACTCGCCGAGTAGAAGGCTCAGTGACACTTTCGGTGACTGGCATCTCCGATGATCGGGCGGTCAAGCTTGGTGCATCGGCATTGGGGGTCTCGCCGCCCCTGCAGGCCTTCGAGTTTAAGTACTACCAGCAATTGCAAGGAACACTCACTCTGCCAGAAGGGTTTTCACCCACTGAGGTGATTGTGTTTGCAGAAAATGGTGACCGTAGTCAATCCGCTGAGGAAGTTTTTCCGTGGCCGACGGATGGGCCTAAATCGGCGGCCACCAATCCCCTCTGACGGGTTCAGGATCACGTTTTGATCCCATTTGGCTGGTATCATCCAGACCCCCAACCCAGGCTGAGTAAGTGGCATGTTCAAAAATGAGACCGACGAAAACGGCGGCCAGATAGAAACATTGATCGGTGAGCAAACCCAAATCAAGGGCGATTTGAATTTCAGTGGCGGTTTGCATATTGATGGTCATATCGACGGCAGTGTGATCGCCGCGGACGGTGCCGGTATCGTTCATCTCAGTGATTCAGGGCGAGTTAGCGGCGAACTGAAAGCGCCGATCATTATCGTCAATGGCCAAGTGGAAGGTGATGTCCACGCCTTTGAGCGGCTGGAATTGAAGGAAAGTGCGCGAGTATCGGGCAATATCCACTACACCGCGATCGAGATGAAGCTTGGCGCTGAGGTCAACGGTCAGCTGATAGCCAAGGCCGAGCAGCCCGCAAAAGCCAACGCCGACAACAAAAAGCCAGACTCGGGGATTTCGCCGCCAACATCGAAGTCCACCTCAAAGTCAAAGGCTTGAAGCTGGGGTGCTTGAAACAAGAGCTTGAAAGATGGGCGCAGTGCGCCTACTTTGAGGGGTATGGATACCAGCACCGTAGAATTCACTGATGCTGCGGCCCGCAAGGTCCGCGAGCTCATATTGGAAGAAGAAAACCCTGAACTAAAACTCCGGGTGTATATCAGCGGCGGCGGGTGCTCCGGGTTTCAGTACGGATTCACCTTTGACGAAGAAATCACCGAAGGCGATCTTGAGGTGGAAAAAGAAGGCGTGATGCTGCTCGTTGACCCTATGAGTTTGCAATACTTGATAGGTGCTGAAATTGACTACTCCGAATCCCTGAAGGGGGCTCAGTTTGTCATTCGTAATCCCAATGCCACCACAACCTGCGGCTGCGGATCGTCGTTTTCCGTGTAGGCATCTGACCCTCGACCGTCATGGTTGAGATCACAAACCCATCCAGAATTTTCCGCCGCTATCGCCCATCCTGCAGCCCAATAATCACTCAATGAACGTCAATCCCATGAGCGGTTTGTCCATCAATCGTCTGGCAGAGCGGCGAGATGATGTGGGTTGGCTGACTGAGCAGTACGTCGATCCCAGAACTCGTGTTGTGGTGGTGGCGAACGGCAAGGTATTAATCTCCAGTCAAGGTCAGCTGCCGGACTTCGCTGATTTACCGGTTGCTGACCGAGCATCGATTAGCTATTCGATGTTTTTAGGCAAAATAGGTTCGCAGCTGTGGTTCGCGGCGAGCCTGTCCGAGACTGCAGCCAAAGAACTGGGCCAGCGGTTAGACGCTCGGCTGCGAGGTCTGCGCAGCATTGCCGGTGAGCTTGAAGGCCCAAAGGCCGCTATCGCCAGCTATGTGAGGGGGATGGATTTGTGGCAATCCAGCCACCGCTTTTGCTCCCGGTGCGGCAGCCCCTGTGCAATAGAGCATGCGGGTTTTCGCCAAAAGTGCCAAAACACGCTATGTGCAAGTCAGCACTTTCCCCGTCTGGACCCGGCTGTCATCGTTGCGGTGGGTTACCAGGGTTCGATATTGCTAGGTCGCCAGCCCAGTTGGCCCAAAGGTCGCTACTCAACATTGGCGGGTTTTGTTGAACCCGGCGAATCTCTGGAGGATGCTGTGCGCAGGGAAGTGGCAGAAGAGAGCGCAGTGGTGGTGGGTAAATTGACTTACCACTCGTCCCAGCCGTGGCCCTTTCCCTCGTCGCTAATGGTGGGCTTTATTGGAGAGGCGACCGAAACCGAGATTTGTTGTGATGACGAATTGGAGGATGCGCGGTGGTTTGAAGTCAGCGAGTTGCGAGAGCAGGTTGGCCGAGGGGAGATTGTGTTGCCTTTTCCGGCTTCGGTGTCTTGGCACCTAATCGCCAGCTTTATGAGTGATCAACATCAAATGGATATTCGCACCTGGAATAACGGAGACTGGCAGCGATGAAGTTGCTCATTACCCTATTGGCGCTGACCTTAGGGTGGCTAGCCGGCCGTCAATTGCGAGATCTGAAACACAGCCTCATTCATGCTTGGTTTGCCCGACTCATGGGTAACAGCGGACACCCGCTCAGACCGGTAGTTTTGACCTTGGTGCCGGGTTTGGCGGTGTCGGTGTTGTATCTGTTTCTGCTGGATCACGGGTGGGTTTTCAGTGCGGCGGTCACTGCCTTGGTTGCGCTGGTTTTTGCCTGGGGGTCCAGAGACCTGGATGCCGATGTTCGTCAATTCCTGACTGCAGAAACGCAGCCAAGTCGGGCTCTGGCGGCCAGTAAGCTTTTAACCGGTTACATCCCTAAAAGCCATTTGCTCGATGATTCTGATCCACCGTCTGACCAAGATGAGCCAGTGGTGGAAAAACCCTTGCCGGTGTCCACCGAACAGTTGACTGAGGGTGTGTTCTATCAGGCGCTGACACGCTGGTTTGGCGCGCTGTTTTGGTTTCTGATTGCGGGCCCCGGCGGCGCGGTGTCGTTTCGGTTCTTGCACGCGCTATTGTCCGAAGAACAAAATTTCCAATTGCTTAGCGCGCAGCAGCAGGCGATCGGCAGGCGCTGGCTGGCCCTGGTGGATTGGCCCGCCGCGGTGCTAGCAGCTGTGGGCTTAGCGATCGTGAGTGATTTTGACCGCATCGCCAAAGGGGTGCAGCGTTTGAGCCAAACCCACGGCTGGCGCAATTTGGCTCAGGATATCTGGCCGAAGCTGGGTGTGGTTGCGGTGGTCAGCGCGCCGGACGATGCATTTAAGCACGATTTTAGCGGCGCGCCGGGTCGGGTCAATTTGGCCATGAACCTGGTTTGGCGAGTCCTGGTATGTTGGCTAACCGTGGCGGCATTAGTCACGGTGGTGATGGTCATCAATTAGATCTAACGGGCTGCAAGCCTGCGGATTGACGATTGGGAGAAATAGTGTGGGACACAGACTTTCGAAAATTTATACGCGCACCGGTGATGATGGCACCACCGGGCTTGGCGACGGTTCGCGAGTCGGCAAAGACAGCCTTCGAGTGGAAGCTTTTGGGACCGTCGATGAACTCAATAGCGCCCTTGGCATGGTCATTGCTCTGACCGACGATGAGCGGGTCAAGACCTGCTTGACAACAGTTCAGCATGATCTATTTGATCTGGGTGGCGAGTTGAGCATTCCGGGCACAACATTAATCAACGACGATCAAGTCAGCCGGTTGGAAAATGACCTGGACACTTTTAATGCCGACCTAACGCCGCTGAAGGAGTTCATTTTGCCGGGTGGAGATGCCGCAGCGGCCAGTTGCCACTTGGCCAGAACCATTAGTCGGCGGGCTGAGCGTCGGCTAATTACCTTGTCCGCCGAGCAACCGGTGGCTGACACAGCCCGTCAATATCTCAATCGGGTGTCTGACCTTCTGTTTGTGGTGGCAAGGCGATTGGCGGCAGCCTCCGATGTGGGGGAAATATTATGGGACCGGGAGCGCTACAGCTAACCGGCCGTTAATAGCGATGACCACACTGTTGATCACCCATGATGCCTGTTTAGCCCATGATCCAGGCGCTCACCATCCTGAACATCCAGGGCGACTCAAGGCGGTAATTGCTCAGCTAAAGGCCGATTTCCCCGATCTCAGTTGGGAACAAGCCCCGCTGGCCAGCGACGCCCAAATGGCATTGGCTCATAGTCACTCGTTGCTGGCGGCACTGCAGGCGGCGGTGCCGGAATCCGGGCTGAGCCAATTGGATGCCGATACCCTGTTAAGTCCTCGCTCGCTGGAAGCGGCGAGAGCGGCAGCTGGAGCCGTAGTGCGGGGGGTTGAAGCGGTGTTTTCCGGTCATTCAGACAATGTGTTTTGCGCCGTCAGGCCGCCAGGACATCACGCTGAGCGGGAAACCGCCATGGGATTTTGCCTGCTCAATTCCGTAGCCATCGGTGCATTGAGTGCGTTGGCTCAGCCGGGCTGTCAGCGTGTAGCGGTGGCCGATTTTGATGTGCATCACGGCAATGGCACCCAGGATATTTTTATCAATGATCCGCGAGTGCTGTTCCTATCCACCCATCAAATGCCCCTGTATCCAGGTACCGGAGGCCGGGATGAATCAGGCGTGGGCAATATCGTTAACGCGCCGCTGCTAACCGGCAGCGGGTCTGAGGCGTTTCGCAGCGCCGTTAAAGAGCACTGGTTGCCGGCCCTTCAGGCCTTTGATCCAGACTTGCTATTGGTCTCTGCTGGATTTGATGCTCATCGCGATGATCCCTTGGCCTCACTTAATTTCACCGAAGACGATTACACCTGGATTACCCGAGAGTTAAAAGCGGTAGCGGCTGCCTGCTGCCAGGGGCGACTGGTGTCGTCCCTGGAAGGGGGTTATCAACTGGATGCGTTAGCAGCCAGCGTGAGTGCCCATGTGGGCGAGCTTTGTCGCAGTTAACGGCGTAATTTCCGCCAACCACGGCCCCGAAATTGTGCTCAAGGGGGGCACCCAACAGCCGTCACTTGCGGTATGATGCCGGTCGTTTCCAGACGGTCAATCCGGTGCCTTCAAAGACTCCACTATTTTCAGCTCATCAGCAGTTAGACGGCCGCTTAGTTGACTTCGGCGGTTGGCACCTGCCAGTGCATTATGGCTCTCAGGTAGAAGAGCATCATGCTGTCCGTCAATCCGTTGGCATGTTCGACGTCTCCCACATGACGGTGGTGGATTTAACCGGTTCTGATTGTCGCCGTTTTCTCGCCACGCTGCTGGCAAACAACGTGGCTAAGCTGACCGAACCGGGCCGGGCGCTTTATACCTGCATGCTGAACCCAGAAGGCGGGATTATTGACGATCTTATCGTCTACGCCCGGGCCAACGAAGAGTTTCGCCTGGTCGTCAATGCAGCGACCCGAGTCAACGACCTGGCATGGATCAATGAACAGGCAAAAGCCTTTAACGTTGAGGTGTTGGAGCGACCGGAAATTGCCATGATCGCGGTTCAGGGCCCGAATGCCCGCGCAGCAGTCCATAACCTGCTAGACGAGCCAGCAACAGCCAGTGTGGAGGCCCTTGGAAGGTTTCGCGCCTATGATGGGCCAGAGTTGTTCGTGGCCCGAACCGGATACACGGGCGAGGACGGTTACGAATTACTGATGGATGCTTCAAAGGCACCACGCTGGTGGCAGAATCTGCTGGACGCCGGCGTGACGGCTTGCGGTCTGGGAGCGCGGGACACTCTGCGCCTTGAGGCTGGGCTTAATCTTTACGGCCAGGATATGACCGTTTCGACAACACCGGCAGAGTCCAACCTGCAATGGACGGTGGACCTGACCGAAGAGCGCAATTTTATTGGCCGAGAGGCTCTGGTTAAGCAATTGGAAGCCGGCGTTGAGCGCCAATTGGTAGGGTTGGTTCTTGAGGGTCGCGGTGTTTTGAGGCACGGTCAGGTGGTCATTACTGACCACGGTGAGGGGGATGTCACCAGCGGCACTTTCTCCCCAACGCTCAAGCAGTCGGTGGCGCTGGCAAGGGTGCCAGCAGGAAAACTTCAGCAAGTAATGGTGGAGATTCGCGGCAAACAGGTGCCAGCCCGTATTGTGCGGCCACCGTTTGTCAAAGCCGATCGGAGCTGACAGACAGCAACTTGAATCGTGTAGGTGGGCAAACAATGCACACCGTTGATTGACGGAGAATAACGTAATGAGCGATATCCCGGGTGATTTGAAATTCATGGCTTCCCACGAGTGGGCGAAAATCGAGTCCGATGGCTTGATCCGTGTGGGAATTTCTGACCATGCCCAGAACCTTTTGGGTGATCTGGTTTACGTTGAGCTGCCTGAAGTGGGTGATGCCCTTGAGCGAGAAGGTGGCAGCGCCGTGGTGGAATCGGTGAAAGCAGCATCCGATGTCTATGCGCCGGTGTCAGGCGAGGTAGTGGCGGTCAATGAGGCGTTGGTTGATTCGCCGGAAACCGTCAACGAGTCGCCCTATGACGATGGCTGGCTGTTCACCATGAAGCCCGCTGATGCATCTGAGATGGATCTACTGATGAGCGCCGATGCTTACGGTCAGTCGTTGGCCGAAGACGACTGATTTCGACAACACTATACGGCGGCCCAGGGGCACCTGGCTCGTCAGTTTGGACAATTAATCTGCGCGCTCCATAAGCGCAAGACACGGGCCGAGAACATGCCGTTTATTCCTCATACTGAAGCCGACATTGAGCAGATGCTCAAAGCCATTGATGTACCCAGCATCGATCAGCTGTTTGATGAGATACCCGATGCCCTGCGGATTGATGGCTTGGATATCGCCGATGGCATGAGTGAGATGGCGGTCACCCGGCACATGAAAGCGCTGGCGGCTAAAGATGCTGGCGTGACCTGTTTTGCGGGCGCTGGAGCCTACGAGCATCACATTCCTGCGGCGGTCTGGGAGATCACCACCCGGGGAGAGTTTTATAGCGCTTACACCCCTTATCAGGCTGAGGCCAGTCAGGGAACGTTGCAGGTCATCTACGAATACCAATCGATGATGGCTGCGTTGCTGGATATGGAAGTGTCCAACGCTTCCCTTTACGACGGCGCCTCTGGCCTTGCAGAAGCGGTATTGATGGCCCTGCGGGCAAATCGAAAGTCCCGCTCCCGGCGCGTTTTAGTGCCGGAAACCGTGCACCCTATTTATCGTCAGGTACTGAGCAATCTGGTATCGGCTCAGGAAATAGTGATCGAGACCCTGCCGATGGACGGGGCCACTGGCCAAACACGGCTTGATGGGTTGGTCCAGCGAGCCGATGAAGACATTGCTGCAGTGGTGATCCCCCAACCCAATTTCTTTGGGGTGCTGGAAGATGTTGATGGGTTAACGGATGCCACGGCCAATGCCGGTGCCTTGAGTGTGGCGGTGGTCAATCCGATGGCGATGTCGGTGCTCAAACCGCCAGGACAATGGGGTGAGAAGGGGGTGGATATTGCCTGTGGCGAAGGTCAGCCATTGGGTGTGCCGTTATCCTCCGGTGGTCCGTATTTTGGCTTTCTTTGCTGCCGCCAGTCTATCGTGCGGCAGATGCCTGGACGCCTGGTGGGGCGAACCACGGACCTGGATGGCAATCCCGGCTTCGCTCTGACCTTGCAGGCCCGGGAACAACATATTCGCCGGGCCAAGGCGACTTCCAATATCTGTACTAACCAGGGCCTATTAGTCACGGCGGCAACCATTTACATGTCCTTGATGGGAGCCACAGGGCTGGAAAAAGTCGCTGCAGCCAGCCATCAAAACACGCGCAGTCTAGTGACCCAATTGTGTGCCATTGAGGGTGTGACCCAGGTTTACAGCGCGGCGTATTTTCACGAGTGCGCAGTGCGGTTGCCAAAGTCGGCTGCGACGGTCATTGAGGCCTTGGCCAAGCAGCGGATAGTGCCGGGTTTTGATTTGTCCTCACTGGGCGCCGGTCAGGAAAATGATCTGCTGGTTTGTGTGACCGAGACCAAAACCCAACAGGATATCGATAGCTTTGTTACCGCGATGAAGGGTGTTTTGGCCAGCTAGCAGCGTGTTGAAAAACCCTCAGCCGGCACGATCCGGCGTTAAAAACGACCTCAAAATGCTCATGTACTGGCCAGTACACTGCGCTTTTTCGGCCGTTTTCGCCTTGTCTCGCACTCGGCTGAGACTTTTTCAACACGCTGCTAGGCCCTCATTTATGAGTGGGCTGTGTGAAGCCCCACGATTCAAGGCCAGGGTTACGCCGGAGCGCGAACCAGGTCGTCTTCAGATGAGTCGTCTTCGTTTTCCTGCTGTGCGATAAATTCCTGCCGTTCCTTTTCGAACTCCGCAACGATGGTTTTTGCGCCGTCTTCGTCGCTGTCAGCGACGGCAACCTGAATTAGTCCCCCTACGGGCAACTCCCCCATTGCGCCGGCTAGGAATTCGCCGTTAATGAAAGCACGGTAGCCATCGCTCTCCAAGATGGATTTCACGAGATTGGCATCGATGATGTTTTCAGCGTTGTAGACAATTTTCATGGCAGTGCCGTTGTGTTGGTGAACAAAGATTCGCGGGTTTTGATTGTGCGCGCCGCTGAATGTTTCGACCATCGTCGGCCAAATGGTTCCCTGGTCTGATTAAATGGGCTATCGTCCTCGCTTCAATTTTCGACAGAATTTGCCTGCAATGGAAAACGTTCAACAAGCCATGGCCCTGCTGGAACGGGGCGCCGATGAGATCATCAAGCGCGAGGAGCTCATTGAGCGGCTAAAGCTGGATAGGCCGCTGCGGGTCAAAGTGGGATTTGATCCCACTGCGCCGGATTTGCATCTGGGCCATACGGTCATCATGAACAAAATGCGTCAGTTTCAGGAAATGGGTCATACCGTGATTTTTCTGATTGGCGACTTTACGGCCATGATTGGTGACCCCAGCGGTCGCAACGCCACCCGGCCGCCGCTGTCGCCGGAACAAATTAAAGAAAACTCAGAAACTTACGCTGAGCAGGTATTCAAGATCTTGGATCGAGAGCAAACCGAGCTGCGCTTTAATTCTGAGTGGTTAGGCAAGATGGACGCCTCGGACATGATTCGCTTGGCCTCACGTTATACCGTGGCGCGAATGCTGGAGCGGGACGATTTTTCCAAACGCTTCAAAGCCGAACAGCCAATTTCCATTCACGAATTTCTGTACCCGTTGGCCCAGGGTTACGACTCGGTGGCTCTGGAAACCGACGTTGAAATGGGTGGTACTGATCAGACGTTTAATTTGCTGGTGGGCCGGACTTTGCAACAACAGCATGGCCAGGCCCCTCAAAGTATCCTAACGGTACCGTTGCTGGAAGGTCTGGACGGCGTGCAGAAAATGTCCAAGTCGCTGGATAATTACATTGGCATCGATGAGCCGCCCAATGAGATTTTTGGCAAGGTGATGTCCATATCAGACACCTTAATGTGGCGTTATTTTGAGCTGGTGAGTTTTGCCAGCAATGACGACATTGAGGCTCACCGTAAGGCGGTGGAAGGCGGGGCCAATCCCCGGGATATCAAATTTCAGCTGGCCCAGGAACTGGTCAGCCGTTTCCATGGCACGGCAGCCGGTGAGGCCGCCCAGCGGGCGTTCATCGAGCGCTTCCAAAAAGACCGCTTGCCCGATGACCTGCCAGAAGTGTCCGTTGCCTGCCCTGATAGCGGCGAGCTAGCGCTGCCCAATTTGCTCAAAGAAGCGGGGCTTACCCCCAGTACCTCTGAGGCCCACCGCATGTTGAAACAGGGTGCCGTGCGGATTGATCAAGAGCGGGTTAGTGATCCAAAGCTGATGCTTAAACGGGGTGATCAGCGGGTGTTGCAGGTAGGCAAACGTCGATTTGCCAAGGTCACCCTCAGCTAGTGTCTGAGTACGTCAGTGACCCGGCCAATGCCCGCAAGGTAGATCAAATTGATTGGTCGCGCTGGCAGGCGAAAGATCCCGCAACCCTGTTATTTGTGGTGCGCGATGGTCAGATTTTACTGATTCGGAAAAAGCGTGGCCTTGGCGCGGGAAAAATTAACGGTCCCGGGGGCAAACTTGACCCAGGCGAGACGCCGGAGGCCTGCGCCATCCGCGAATGCCAGGAAGAGCTGCACATTACCCCCCTTGAGCCCCAGTATGTGGGCCAACATTTGTTCCAATTTGTCGATGGGTACTCGATCCATGTTTGGGTGTATCAGTGTTCGGACTATGAAGGGGAAGCCACAGAAACCGACGAAGCCATTCCGCTGTGGTTTCCGGTGGATGAAATCCCTTATGACGAAATGTGGGAAGACGACCGCCTATGGTTACCACTAATGCTGGCGGGACAATCGTTTCTTGCACGCTACATTTTTGATGATGACGCCATGCTTGATCACCACATCGAGTTACTGTGACGTAAACTGGCGTTCTCGCCGTACCGGATGAGTGGTTGATGGGTGATACAACACTAAGGACAGCAAGCAGGGATGATGGCGATGCCATTAACGCCTTGATTCGCCGCGCAACGCTGGCATTGGGTAGCAACGATTACTCCCAGGCGCAGCTAGATGGTGCCCTCGATAGCGTTCTAGCCTTGGACCTAAGCCTGGTCGATGACGGCACCTATTACGTGATCGATGATGGCGAGGCGTTAGTGGCCTGCGGCGGCTGGAGCGCGCGCAAAACCTCCCTGCAAGGCAAAGCGATCAGCGGCAACCAAGCTTTGGACCCGGCCCGTGAAGCCGCCCAGCTTCGGGCCTTTTTTGTTGATCCCGAGCATGCCCGCCAGGGCCTGGCCAGCCGCTTGCTTCGCCACTGCGAAGCCAACGCGCTAGCGGCTGGATTTCGCGCGATGGAAACCGGCGCCACCATGCCCGGCGTGCGCCTATACCGCGCCCACGGCTACCGCGGCGCCATGACCTTAGAGCATGCCATGCCCAACGGCGAAAGACTTAGGCTCTCCCCCATGCACAAAAATCTCACTGACTGACAGTGGGAAACCTCCCAGTCCCTGGGGCGGGGTGGGTGGACCAAGTCTCACCGTTGTCGGCAGAGCTCCATTAGTTGGCGTGCTAACACCCCCAGCAAGGCATTTCGTTCATTGATAAAAGAGCGTCATTAGTGTGCTATGGATTACCGACTCCCGCAGCGAGCAGTCTGATACTTTCGGGTCCCGCCAAAGCAAAGGTCTGGGCGAACGTGCCCCCATCGCTTCGCGAGTCGGAATTTGCAGACTCTAGGGGAGTGACCTTTAGATATGCGGATCTTGAGAAACGCTAGGATGGTACAATGAGGTACTCGGTAAGAAAATCGGGATCCAACAGGGCTCACTAGCCCGTGACCGTTAGATTGCGTTGACAGAATTTCATTCAACCAGACTGTTTCCTAAGTCTCAAGGCTCTGATGCTTACCTGTTGACGGGTATTGCAGCAAAATGTGACTGGGTATTCCTAAGCGATCAGTTTTCCCCGATAACTCATCTCATGCGGCGAGTTCAGACAGAAAGACCGCGCCATGTGTATTTGTCGCTGCGGAATCCATTCCCGGCGATCCAGGAATTTGCGACGCAGGTTCTGCCTCAGATCACTGCGCCCTTTGTGCTAATTTCGGGGTCGGAGGATGTCACCCTCCCCAATCAAGTGGACCAACGGTGGCGTCCGTTCTCGGATGCGGAAAAGGACACGATATTTTCTATTCTGCATCATGAACATCTGATCCATTGGTTTGCAGAAAACTTAGACGAAAAATTTGGAGAGCGTGTCTCAGGCCTTCCTCTGGGAATGGTTTACCCCAATAGTCGCGTTGAAGACGTCACGGCTTTACCCTTTGGCCGTAAATTGTGTGAACGGCACCAACGAGTCTTATGTGGTCATCGAACGCGGGAAGGGCCGCAATGGGACATTCGTAGGGAAGTCACTGTCCGTGCTGAAACCGTTTGGGCTGCGTTTTCTACGGTAACAAAAGACGAGGTCAACGAACGCGATTTTCTCGATTTAATGAGGTCTCATGCGTTTGTTCTTTGCGTTGAAGGCGGCGGGCTTGATCCGTCCCCCAAAGCCTGGCAGTGTCTGGAACAGGGTGCTATCCCGATTGTGCGGAGAACGGCAGCGACCGAGCCCTATCAAGCCCTTCCGGTGGCGTTTGTCGATAGCTGGGAAGATGATGCTATCTCGGCGAAAAAGCTTGAACAATGGCGAGCTGAATTTTCCGTTTGGTTTGATGACCCCTATTACCGACATGAACTGCGTCGTCGCTTGAGTTTGGACTATTGGTGGAAAAACGTCACCGCAATTGCTGCTAGCCAGGGAAAGCGCCTTAGCGGGCCAGCAGTTGAAAGCAAAAACAGCGATAGTTACTGAAGTTTTGGGAGTTGTTTGTGGCTAAAGGATACGGACCTTCAGAGGTCGACCCCTATTTCACTGAATATTTGAAAACCACCGGGGACAAAGCGCTGACTAAGTGGCAGCATTACCTGCCCGTTTACACGAGGGAGCTATCTAGGTTTCGCCAAGAACCGATTCGCTTTCTAGAGATCGGTGTTTTTCAAGGCGGTTCTCTGCCCTTATGGAAGGATTTCTTCTGCAAAGAATCGACCATGGTCTTTATTGATATTGATCCAGACTGTGAGAAGCATGAGATCGAAGATACCAATGTCCGAATCGGCAATCAGGCGGACCCAAGGTTCTTGGAAGAAGTCGTCCAAGAATTTGGACCTTTTGACCTAATCCTCGACGATGGAAGCCACATTTCGGAGCATCAGATATTTAGTTACGAATTCTTATGGCCCCATATCAACAACGAGGGGCTTTACATCGTCGAAGATACCCATACCAGTTATTGGCCCGGCTTCGGTGGTGGGTATCAAAACGCCGCCAGTTTTATGGAATATTCCAAAAGTCTTGTTGATGCTATGCACTCTTGGTACACCGATGAGGACGATGTTTTCCCGTTCAACGAACGGGCAAAAGAGCTTTGCTCGATCCGATATTACGATTCAATTGTCGTGATCGAGAAGTTGATCCAGAATGCTATTCCACAAAGCTTTTTCGCAAAAAATGGCAAAATCGAGCCGTCCCAGTCCTGGTTTAAAAAACGCGGACGAACATCCTATTTTGCCGGGCGCGACGGTTGGATGCGAAAGGACAAATCGACAGACTAATTGCTTGAATTGCTTGAATTGCTTGAATTGCTTGTTGAGCCAAGCGGGCCGACCAACCCCTTCGTGTACACTCGATCTTCGTTAACGCGAGTCCAATAACCGAAGTGGGTTTTAGGTAAACCCCCAAAATTTTGGTGCAGATAAATATCAATCAAGTAACTACCCAGCCTTTCATGGCAAAAATTTGCGGCGCGAATTTGGTAATTGTCTCGCCAATCATTTTCAGCCTGTTTTAAGAACGATAGTGTGACGATTTCAGTCTGCTCATTCAGGTCACAAAAAACATCTGCTGGCATCATTCCAATACTAAGAGCGCCTGGCAGTAGCACCGGTCGATGCCAACAGTCCTCTCGCTGCTCTTTCGTCAAAACGCCCTCTGCAACTGCGATGTCCATATAGAGTGCGAGGTCTTCGATCGGTAGCCATCGCTCATATTGTTTCGCAATGGATGCAACTTTCAGGGGAGATGGGAGCCGCCATTCGAAGTTTACGTCCTTCGGCAGCGCAATCGAAGAAAGATCCTGCGCTTCTGCCGGCGTCACGTAATTGAGCTTTGGGGGGTCCTGAAAATATTTTGCGCGTTTATCAGGCAGCATGAATGTTCGGTAAGTAGAAATGTTGATCGCAAAATCTAGGCGATCATAATTCTGTCGCAAGTGACGCGTTGCTGCGAAAGCGCCTAGGGTGGAGCCTAATTGCTCACGAAATTCCTCCCCATAGTCAATGTATTCAAAACAATTCACGATGCGTCTGTACTTGTCGCTTGAAATCGTTCCGCGAGGACCAATTTCCAGAATGAATGTGTCGTCGCAATATGGAATTACCGGGTCTGTATGCGCGATACAGTAGGACTTTACAGGAGTCGTATCGAAAACGTAGCCGTTGGGGTCGGTAGCCATTAATCTTGTCCGTTGCCGTGCGGCGGGCTTCAAAGCCCAATTTTTAGGGAAACACCTATGTTGTCATCTAACCACGCCATCGAAATTCTTGAAACCAATACTAAGCAATGGATCGATGAAGGGCTGGCGGAAATACCACAGATTGGGGCTTACCCTATCGAACAATTGATACGAGGGCTACATGGGTGCAACTTTTATTCATGGAAGGCAGACGATCAATCACGCGCCGATTGTGACCCTGCCATCATCGTCAAGCACAAGCGGAACCTTGATGCTTCCAATTTGATGCGCAATCACTTTATGGAGGCGATAGATCATCTAACTACGTCCACCTTGGAGATGGATCACTCCCACGACTATTCAGGAAAAATGTTGAACTCGGAGACTATTGGGCAGATGCTTGACCGGATCAGTGTCTTAACATTAAAGCGAGCGTTTGTTGCTTCGCGACTGGAAGAAACAGCGACAAGATTGGCCGAACAGCAGATCATTCGGCAGCTTCACTATGTGACCCAATGTTATGACGAGTTTTTACTCAACCTCAAAAAGGGGCGGGCGTATATGCTCGCCTACAAGCAGTACAAAATGTACAAGCCAGATGAGTAGTATTCCGCTATATTTTGTGGCTGATTAAATGATTTCTGATATCCGCAACGGTTAATCTCAACCCTTTTTCAAGAGACGTTCTCGGCGCCCATTCAAGCTCGTTTCGCGCGCGGTCAATGTTGAGCCAACGCCTCTGCGGTCCGCTATATTGGGTGACATCAGAACTGACCTTGCCCTTATAACCGGTGATTTCTGCAATCATTTGCGCCACATCTCGGATTTTATGATGTGCGCCGCTGCCAAGGTTCAATACGTGGCTTTTTTGACTCAGGGCTGACTGCAAAATCCCCTCAGCGGCATCTTCAACGAAAACGAAATCTCTTTCCTGTTGGCCATCACCCCATAGTTCTACGACTGGCGTGGAGCTTTGCACTGCGAGCAAAAACTTCTTACAAAGCGCAGGTATCACCTGGCCAAAATTGGGCCTCATTGAGCCACTTGGTCCGTAGCAGGTTGAAAGAACGACACTTCCGGAGTTTAGATTGTATTGCTGCTTATATGCTTCCTGCGCGGTTAGGATCGCCAGTTTGGAGTTTGCGTATGCAGAGAGATTATCGTCCGAAGGCCGCAGAGTAATTTTGTCTTCAGTGTTTGAAGACCGTGATGGAGGGTACATACTGTAGGACAACACGCTGGTGATTTTGGCGTTCGGGAAATACCGTTGAGTGCATTCAAAAACGTTCGCATTGATCAGCGTATTTTCATACCAGGACTTGGCCGGGTTTCGAGCCAACCACTCGCCCGATTTCGCCTTTGCAGCAAGATGCAAGATATGATCGAAAGCGTTTTTCTGAGCTAGGTCTTCAAACACCGAAAAGGCTGAGTTACCTCTTAAGTCACACTCCGATCCAAGCACAACTAATTGTCCCGCCGAATTGAAGTGTTTTTTTATCTGTCGAACCAGGGCCTGACCGATAAATCCAGTGCCGCCAGTTATCAGAAAACTCGGGTTAGGAGAGGTCATCGCTCGAAACGACTCTTAGCTTTGGAAATGGAACGATGAATTTGCCACCATCCTCCAAATAGCGGCGTTTCTTTTCCATAAAGAAATCCAGGTAGTTCCAGGCAAATACGACGTAGTAATCTGGCTCTTCGGTGAGGGTACGTTCATCGACGACTGGAATATGTTTGCCCGGCGAAAGCTTTCCGATTTTGAATGGGTTGACTTCGGTTAGGCATTCAATCAAGGAATTATCAATGCCAGCGAAATTCAAAAAAGTTGAGCTCTTTAGTGGGGCACCCAACCCGAAAACACGCTTTTTTTGGGCATTTAGGTCAACCAGCATGGCCTTGAGATGGATCGCGATGTCTTTGGCGCGTTTGCCAAAACTCTCATAAGTAGCAAGAGTTTTTAGGCCCGCTTTAAGTTCCCGCTCTGCGTGTTCATTGACATTTGGGTCAACTGGGTACGCAGATTTACGATGGGCGAGAGTGGCGACAAAAGATCCTCCATGAACGTCAAAATCTTCGATATCGATAATTTTCAGCTCGTGATCTTCGAGCATGTTCAGCAACGATGATGACGAATGAATGCACGTATGCTCGTGGTAAAAATGATCGAACTGATTTTTTGAAAGAAGAGAGAGCAGGCTAACGGCCTGGATCACGAACAGCGAATCCGGACCCATCAACAACTCTACGCCGTTTAGGAAGTCATGTAAGTCAGAGACATGATAGAAAACGGACATGGCGGTAATCAGCTTAGGCTTGATGCCAAGGGACTTTAAGGAGGCTGCTGTTTTGCTTCCCCAAAATACGTTGGCTACAACATGACCTTTTGCTTGAGCGATGGCTGAGATACGAGAGGAAGGTTCAACGCCAAGGGTGGATAGGTTCTGGGTTTTGAACTGATCAAGCAATGTCCCGTCATTGCAGCCGATGTCGATAACCAGATCATCATTGGACAGCGAATATCGATTCGAGAGTTTGTCAGCCAACGCTTTAAAGTGAGCAACAATCGGAATGTTGGTTCCGGTAAGGTATGGGTGATCCTCAAATAGCGTGGTCTTTTCCAAATGATCTAAGAGTTGAACCTGCCAGCAAAACTCGCAAACGCCCATTCTCAGGGGGTAAAGCTGCTCGGCTTCGACTTGACCAGGCATCAAGAATGCATTCCCGCTTGGCTGTTGGCCCAAATCGATAAACTCTACCGTGGAGACCCTAGAGCAGTTCATACATTGAGTTTTTCTTGAAGATTTTTCGCTCATAGGGATAACTTAACTTTGATTTGATCGTTTCCCACAGCGTCTTGTAACTGTGGCAGACGTTTGCCAACTGACGGCCAGTGGAAGGCCCAGTTCGCGGTGTGATGCAGCAAGTGATTTATAATTATCGCATGGCAGGCCAATTGCTTCCAAAACAAAAGGACTGTTGATGGACTTCCTTACTAATCTTCCCAGCGAATAGCTCTTATTCTCAGCTTTTGAGAAACGCCCGTGGTATACCTGGGAAATGGATTGGCAACACTTTCACCCCCAGGTCAAAGCCTGGTTCACTCAAACCTATCCGGCCCCCACACCCGCCCAGGCCCAGGCCTGGCCACTCATTAAACAGCGCCAAAATGTCCTAATTGCCGCCCCTACGGGTTCCGGTAAAACCTTGGCGGCGTTCCTGGCCTGTATCGACGATTTAGCCCAACAGTCCCAGCTTGGCGGGTTAAGTGAGGGTGTGCAGGTGCTTTATGTCTCTCCCCTAAAAGCGCTGTCTGGGGATATATCGGTCAACTTAGAAGCACCCCTGGCCGCCATCAGCCAGCGTTTGACCCTGGGTGAGCCGGTTCGCGCCGGGGTACGCACCGGCGACACTGCGGTGAGCGAGCGGGAGAAAATGAAGCGTCGCCCGCCGCATATTTTGGTCACCACCCCAGAGTCGCTATTTATCCTGCTGACCAGTGAATCGGGTCGGCGTATGTTGGGCTCGGTGAAACAAATTATTGTGGATGAAATCCACGCCTTGGCTGGCTCAAAGCGGGGCGCTCATATGCTGTTGTCCCTAGCCAGGTTGGACGCCTTAACGGCACAGCCGGCGGTGCGTATTGGTTTGTCTGCGACCCAGAAACCCATTGAGTCCATGACTGAGTTTCTTTGCCATGGCCGGCCTTGCGCGGTGGTGGATGCGGGCCATCAGCGGCGCCGCCAACTGGCGTTGTGGACGCCGCCTTCCTCGCTGACGGCGATTATGTCCAACGAGGTCTGGGAGGAGGTTTACGATCACCTGGCGCAGCTGATTCAAGAACACCAAACCACCCTGATATTCGTCAACACCCGGCGTTTGGCAGAACGGGCAACCCGTCATTTGGCTGAACGCCTGGGGCAAGACGAAAACGGTGAGCGGGTGATGGCTCACCATGGGTCGTTGGCCAAAGAGCACCGACATAACGCTGAGCAGCGGCTCAAAGCCGGTGAGCTCAAGGCCATGGTCGCAACGGCGTCACTGGAGTTGGGTATTGATATCGGGGATGTTGATTTGGTCTGCCAATTATCCAGCCCAGGATCCATTGCCTCTTTTGTGCAGCGGGTTGGACGTTCGGGTCACGCCGTTGGCGCGGTTCCCAAGGGCGTGTTGTTTCCACTATCGCTGGACGATCTGGCGGAATGCTCGGCGCTGATGCGCAGTGTTAATCATGGCGAACTGGACACCATCCGCATCCCTCAACATCCGTTGGATGTGTTGGCCCAGCATGTCGTGGCAGAAGTTTCCGCCCGGCAATGGCAGGCCGATGATTTGTACCACTGCCTGACCCGTTGCCGCAGTTACGCTGACCTCACGCGAGAGGGTTTTGAGCGGGTGCTGCAAATGCTTGCGGATGGCTACGCCACCCGGCGCGGTCGTCAAGGGGCCTATCTGCACTACGACCGAGTACATGGTGCGCTGCGCCCCCGTCGCGGTGCCAGGCTCACCGCCCTTACCAATGCCGGCACCATTCCCGACCTGTTTGATTATCAAGTGGTGCTGCGGCCAGCGGATATTCCGGTGGGCAGTCTGACCGAAGACTTTGCCTTTGAGAGTATGCCCGGCGACATTTTTCAGTTGGGTAATTTGTCTTATCGGATACTGAAAGTGGAAACCGGCAAGGTGTTTGTGGAAGACGCCAACGGATTGCCCCCCAGCCTGCCGTTTTGGATTGGCGAGGCACCGGGGCGAACCGACGAGCTGTCGGATGCGGTGTCGCGCTTGCGCCAGCAGGCTAATCGGTGGCTGGGTAACGGGGATGCTGGCGGGTTGAAAGCTTGGCTGATGTCCGAGGTGGGTCTTGGTGAGTCCCCAGCGGCCCAACTGACCGAGTACCTAGACAAGTCCCATGCAGCGCTAGGGCTGTTGCCGAACCATCAAGCTCTGATGCTGGAGCGCTTCTTTGACGAGGTGGGTGATATGCATCTGGTCATTCATTCCACTTACGGGTCCCGACTCAACCGGGCATTGGGTCTGGCGCTGCGGAAAAAGTTTTGCCGTAAATTCAACTTCGAGCTGCAGGCCTCGGCGGTGGAAGATGCGCTGATTTTATCTCTCGGGCCAACCCATAGTTTTGATATGAATGAGGTGATGGGTTACTTGCAGGCTGACTCGGTGCGCGATGTGCTGATTCAAGCATTGCTCGACGCTCCCATGTTTCCCACCCATTGGCGCTGGAATGCGTGTATTGCACTGGCGGTCAAACGAATGTTTGGCGGCAAAAAACGTCCACCCCAATTTCAGCGTAACGATGCAGAAGATTTGATGGCGGTGGTGTTTCCCGATCAGCTGGCCTGCGCGGAAAACCTAGCTGGGGCACGGGAGGTGCCCGATCACCCGCTGGTTGATCAGACGCTGGACGATTGCCTCACTGAGGTGATGGACGTGGAAGGACTAAAGGCGCTGCTAATGCGGGTGGTTGAGGGCGATATTGCCGTTGAATGTCGGGAGCTGATTCATCCCTCGCCCCTGACCGATGCGGTATTAAACGCCAAGCCCTATGCCTTTTTGGATGACGGCGAAGCGGAAGACCGGCGCACCCGGGCCGTGCGCACCCAGCCTGATTTAAGCCTTGCCCAGGCCGCCAATTTACGTCGTCTTGATCCCAAAGCGATCGCTCGGGTGTTGGAAGAGGTGCAGCCCAAGGTGCGCGATAAGGATGAGCTCCACGACCTGTTGCTGGTAGGTGGGGTGCTAAACCAGGCTCAGCTGCAAGCGGTGGATGGCGCAATCTGGGCAGAGCAGTTATTCGCCGATCACCGGGCAATGCCCTTTCAGACCGGCGAACACAGATTTTGGGTGGCTCGGGAGCGCCTGGCTGAGGTGTGTGCAGCCTACGGACTGGAGAAAACGCCGTTGGCGCCATTGGATCCCCTGCCAAGCGCCGATGATGCGCAAGTGAATTTGATGCGCAGTGCCCTCGAATTGACCGGCCCGATCAGCGAAATCCAGCTTGCCGGTCAGTTGGGCTGGGCATCAACGGAGGTTGCTGTGGCGTTGGCGGCGTTGGAGTTTGAGGGGGTGGCGATTAAGGGCCCGTTTGGCGACCAACAGGATGACCAGGACATTACCCAGGACATTACTTGGTGTAACCGCCGACTGCTGGCTCGCATCCACAAATACAGCTTAGCCTCCCGTCGTCACCAGGTGCGCCCGGTAACCATGGCGATGTTCACTCGATTTCTGCTCAGCTGGCAGGATTTGGTGGAGCCGGAAGGGCGCGGTTCGGGTGCGTTGGAGCGGGCGGTGGATAAACTGCAGGGGTGTTCAGCGCCGGGTAAAGAGCTTGAGCGAATGCTGGCGGGTCGGCTGCAGTCTTACCGACCAGGGTGGTTGGACGAGCTATCTCGCAGTGGCCGTTACACCTGGCTGCGTTTAACCCCGGGCGCTGAAGCCAGCGCCGTAGGTCAGAGTACGCCCATTGCTCTGGTTGACCGACGTTCGGTGCATTTTTGGTCTCGTCCAAAGGAACAGGATGTCCCAGGGTTAAGTGCTGCGGGGCAAAAGGTGCTGGACGCATTGGGCCAGCGTGGCGCCAGCTTTGCCGATGAACTGGCGCCCCTTACTCAACTGTCCGACAGCGGCATTGAAACGGCTTTGGCTGAATTGGTGGCCCAGGGATTGGTCACTTCCGATAGTTTTCAAGGTGCCCGCTATTTATCGTTGTCCCAGCGCCAGCGTCATCGCCGCCAACGCCACCAAGCCGGTGGCTTGCCCGTGCAGGGGTTAGCGCAATCTGGGCGCTGGGTGCGTTTGCCCGTCGCTGAAGTCAACGAAAGTGAGCGTTGGCAACGCGCTGAGTATGCTGTCAGGGTTTTGCTTAACCGGTTTGGTGTGGTTTTTAGGGCGTTGGCCCACGGTCACCCAGAGCTTCCACCCTGGCGGGATTTGCACTATGTGCTGCGGCGTATGGAACACAGTGAGGAAATTGCCGGCGGCCGATTTGTGGATGGGGTCAGTGGAGAGCAATTTGCCTTGCCTGAGGCGGTGTCGGCATTGAACCAAACCCGTAGCCAATCCCAAGCCACCCCTGTGGTGATCAGCGCCTGCGATCCACTCAATTTAACCGGCCGGCTTTTTAGCACCCTTCGGCGGGTGCCGGCAGTGGCCGGTAATCGGCTCGCCTTTGTTGATGGTGAGGCGGTGGCGGCACTGATTGCTGGTGAGTTGGTCCCGTTGATCGGTGATGATGTGGATAGTGCGATTCGTCAGGCGCTGGTGACCGGACATGCCAGTGAGCGGGTCGAAGGTCTTGCGAACAAAAAATATGTGGGGAAATCCCGTTCCATGGCTTGCACCCAGGCCATGCCCGTGCCATATTCTGGGTCATGAGTGTACATGTTAATGTTCTGAACGTTTCTGCGGGCCGCTTCGAGCGCCGCCGCCGTCCATGCCGACAATTGGCTGGGTGATGGCTGCATAAGCAGATGAGACAAAAACATCAAAACCCAGCCCGGCGGCTGGGTTTTTTTTTGCCGGAGTAAATGATGCGCCACTTTTTATCCACTGACAGTTGGTCCGCCAGCGAAATTGACAGCCTGTTGAGCACCGCCCAGGAGCTAAAAGAGCACCCGGTGAATGAGCGCATGAAGGGCAAGTCCGTTGCGTTGTTATTTCTCAATCCATCCATGCGCACCCGAACCTCCTTTCAGGTGGGTATTGGTCAAATGGGGGGCATTGCGGTGGTTTTGCAGCCAGGCCAGGATGCTTGGGGCATCGAGTTTGAACCTGGCGCGGTGATGGATGGCGACGCGGAGGAGCATATTAGTGAGGTAGCCGGTGTGCTCTCCCGCTATTGCGATCTGATTGCGATTCGAGCGTTTCCCAAATTTGAGGACTGGTCCTACGACCGCAACGACCCGGTGATTACGGCGGTCGCCAAACACGCCACGGTGCCGGTCATTAATATGGAAACCATCGTGCACCCCTGTCAGGAGTTGGCCATGATGCTGACCCTGAAGGAAAAGCTAGGCATGGTTCGGGGTCGGCGATTTTTGTTGACCTGGACTTGGCACCCGAAGCCCTTAAACACCGCGGTGGCCAACTCTGCGCTGATGATTGCAACCAAAATGGGTATGGATGTGACTTTACTGTGCCCCGGTGAGCAATACCTGCTGGATTCTCGCTTTATGCGGGCGGCCAATGAAAATGCCGCCCAAACCGGCGGCAAACTCACCGTCAGCCATGATATTGAGTCGGCCTACCGGGGCCAGGATGTGGTTTACGCGAAGAGTTGGGGCGCGCTGCCTTACTACGGCAATCCCCAGGAGGAATGGGCCCTGCGTAAACAGTGCCGGCATTTTATGGTGGATCAGGAAAAAATGGCGCTCACCGACAGTGCCCTGTTTAGCCATTGTTTGCCGCTGCGGCGCAACGTGAAAGCCACCGACGCCGTGATGGACTCAGACTATTGTGTGGCCGTGCAGGAGGCGGAAAATCGCCTGCACGTACAAAAAGCCGTAATGCTGAAATTATTGGAAGGAACCTCCTCATGAGTAAAACAGTGGTGCTGGCCTTTTCCGGCGGACTGGATACCAGTTATTGCCTGCGTCAGCTGGTTGAAGATGGCTATACCGTGCACTCGGTATTTGTGGATTCTGGTGGCGTCAGTGAAGACGAGCGCAACTATATCGCGAGCCGCGCCGCCGAGTTAGGCACCCATCAACACCATGTGGTGGATATCAGCCAGGACTTGTGGGATGAATTTGTTGTGCCGCTGGTGTTCAGCGGTGCCAGGGCCAATGGCCAATACCCGCTGCTGTGTTCGGACCGCTACCTGATTGTTAAGCGTTGCCTTGAGCTGTGCGATCAATTGGGTACCCCCTTGTTCGCCCATGGCTGCACCGGTATGGGAAATGATCAACTGCGGTTTGATCAAACGGTCAGGTCCTTGGGTGAGTACCAGATCATGGCGCCGATCCGAGACTTACAAGCCCGCACCGACAAGGTCAGGGATTACGAGATTGCTTTGCTGGAGGCGGCGGGTGTTGAGGTACGACAATCCAGCAGCGCGTATTCCATCAACGAGAACCTTCTCGGGGTTACCATTTCCGGATCGGAGATCGACGAATTCCAGGCTGCGGGGCCCGATACGCGGGCATTAACCGCGCCCAGGGATCAGTGGCCCGATGATCCCATCCGCCGGGTGCTGCGATTTGAGCAAGGGGCGCCGGTGGCGCTGGATGGCGAGCGCCTGGCAGGCCCCGCCATTTTGGCCGCCCTTAACGCCGACTTTGGTGCCTATGGTGTAGGCCGACATGTTTATACCGGTGATGTCTCTATTGGTCTGAAAGGGCGCATCGTATTTGAATGTCCAGGAATCGATGCCTTGCTGGTGGCTCACCAAGCGTTAGAAGAGGCAACCAATACCCGGCTGCAAAACCAATTTAAACACCAGGTGGCACAGCGTTGGGCGGAGCTGGTGTACACCGGGTTTTTCTACGAGCCCCATAAATTTGATTTAGAGGCCTACCTTAATAGCTCCCAGCGAGTGGTGACCGGGGAGGTGACTCTGGAATCTTATGGCGGCGAGGTGACGGCGGTGGCCATTAGTTCTCCCCATATTTTGCAAGACCCAGGCGCGGTATATGCCCAATCTTGCTCCTGGTCGCCAGAAGAGGCGGCCGGCTTTATCAAACTGTTGGGCCAGAGCTCGACGCTGTCGGCCCGGGTCAATGGCGTAATTAAGGGGTCAGCTGAGTGAGCAGCGAGGATAGCCAGATCCAAGGCGCTGAGCCAAGCTTCGCCATCATTGAGCATTTACGTGCTCTGGTGGGTTTTGACACCCAGAACCCGCCGCGCAACTTGGCTAAAGATCATCCCATGTTTGCCTACCTCAGCGGCAAGCTGGCCGGGTTTGATATCCAGATCACCGATCATGGCGATGGCCATGTGACCTACTTTGCCTGCCGCGGTACACCCCGGGTGCTCTTTAATGTGCACTTAGATACGGTGCCTGTGGGGACGGGGTGGTCCACCGATCCCCTGCAGTTGGTGGTGAAAGAGGGCAAAGGCTATGGCCGGGGTACCTGCGATATTAAAGGCGCGGCAGCCTGCTTGCTGGATTTGGCCGAAACCACGCAATTACCCCTGGCATTGCTGTTCACTACCGACGAAGAAGGGGCTCATGGTTGTTGTGTAAAGCGGTTTTGTGAGGCGCTGGAGCCTGGCCGTTTTGACTTGGTGGTGGTGGCGGAGCCCACTGGCTGTGAGGCGGTGACCGCCCATCGCGGCTATTTGTCGGTGATCGGCAAGTTCGAAGGTATCGCCGGTCATTCCTCGGAGCTTAGAGGTATGACGGATAACGCACTGCACGATTTTTCCCGCTGGGCCGGCGCAGCCTTGGCCGCCGTTGAGAGCGATCACCCGGATTCCCGCTTCAACATGGGCCGAGTGGAGGGCGGGATTAAGAGCAATGTGATTGCCGACCACGTCCATGTGGCGTTCAGCGCTCGGCTGGCGCCGGGCAGCGATAGTGAGGCCTTTCTGAAAGCATCCACCGAAGCAGGCGCACATTTACTTTCCCGCAAGCCAGAGTGGCAGGTGCCTTTTCTGGGTCCGCCGTTGCCCGCTCCTGGTGTGGATACCCAGACGGTGGAGGCTTTGTGCAACGAGCTGAACATTACCGTGGGTGAGCCGGTGGGATTTTGGACGGAGTCTTCCCTGTTTTCCGCCGCTGGCCTGAACACCTTTGTGCTGGGTCCTGGCGACATCGCTTTGGCCCACGCGGTGGATGAATGGGTGCCGCTGGCGGATTTGGCCAAGGCACGACAACAGTATGAACAATTGGCGGGACTAACAGGCCTTAAACGATGACCGATACACGAAATATTATTCTTGAACTGCTGGGGCAGCTGGGCTCCAGCCGTGAGGCGCGAGAATACCTACAGCGCTTTTCATCCGTCGACTCGGTGCAATTTGCGGTGGTGAAAGTGGGTGGCGCGGTATTAGCCGAAGAACTGGATGAGCTGGCCTCAGCGTTATCGTTTCTGCGCCATGTTGGTCTTTCACCCATTGTGCTGCACGGCGCCGGACCCCAGCTCAACGAAGCCTTAGATAAGGCCGGCGTTCAGTCTGAGGTGGTCGACGGTATGCGGGTCACAACACCGGAAGTGATGGCGGTGGCCCGACCGGTGATTTACGAGCAAAACATGAAGCTCACCGAGGCCCTTGAGAGCAAAGGGATCGCCACCCGTTCATTGCTCCACGGCGTGTTTGAGTGTGACTACCTGTCGCCGGGCAAATATGGGCTGGTGGGGGACGTGACTCAGGTACACAAAGAAACCCTGGCCTCGGCGGTGAACGCCGGCGCGCTACCCATTGTGGCGTGTATGGGTGAGTCGGTCTCCGGGCAGGTGATGAACATTAACGCCGATGTGGCGGCCCGAGCGCTGGTGCTGGCGGTTAAGCCATTCAAAGTGATTTTCCTCACCGGTACCGGCGGCCTGCTGAATCAAAACGGCCAGATTATTCCGGCAATTAACCTGCATACGGATTTTGACAACTTGCTCGCCGAGGATTGGGTGCACTCCGGCATGCGGCTGAAACTGGTCCAGATTAAATATCTGCTGGACCAGTTGCCCGGCGCCACCTCGGTATCTATTACCTCGGCTTCCGGGTTAACCCGGGAGCTGTTTACCCACAGCGGTTGCGGCACGTTGATTCGTCGCGGTGAAGGGTTTTCCAGTCATCAATCCCTGGAGCCATCGCGTCAGCAAGCTTTAGCTCAGTTGCTACAGGATTGTTTCAAGCGCGAGCTGAAAAGTGATTATTTTGACGACCTGCCGCTGCAACGCTTGTTGCTATCAGAAAGCGGGCGCGCCGCATCGGTGATTACTCGAGGCCTGAACGACACTCCTTATCTGGACAAATTTGCCGTGACCCACGCCGCGCGCGGTGAGGGTTTGGCGTCGGCCTTGTGGCGCGAGCTGCGCGGCAACTTCGATCAGCTCTACTGGCGCGCAAAACTGCACAACCCAATTAACGACTGGTATCACCGACAAGCCGATATCAGTTTTAAGGCCGGTGATTGGCGGGTCTTCAGCTATGGCATCGCCATGGATGAGATGCGCCAGTATGTGGACAACGCCTTGAGTCGGGGTGAGTCATGGCAGGAGTGAGTAGTCCGCAACAGGCTCAGATGATGAAGAAAGTGGGTTTGGTGGGTGGTCGCGGCTATGTCGGAGAGGAGCTATTGAAGTTGCTCCTGCCTCACCCAGGCTTTGCGCTGGAGTATCTGGTTTCCCGGTCCTTAGCGGGCCAGCGTTTAGTAGATGTGTTCCCTGGTCTGGCAGGACTGCCAGGTGCCGATAGCCTGGCGTTTGAGCAGTTAACCGAAGATCAGGTGGCGCAACGGGCCTGCGATGTGGTGGTGCTGGCTCGGGGCAATGGTGAGGCGCAACCCTTCGTTGATGCCCTGGACAGCGCGGGCAATACCGCTGGCATTGTGGATATCAGCGCCGATTACCGCTTTGACGACCGCTGGACCTACGGCCTGCCTGAGGTTGCCGGCACTGCCTTAAATGGCGCGCGGCGGGTGGCCAACCCTGGCTGTTATGCCACCGCCACCCAACTGGGTTTGCTGCCGTTGCTGGATCAGTTGGCCGGTGTACCCCAAGCGTTTGGGGTGTCGGGGTTCAGTGGCGCGGGTCGCACACCTTCGCCGCGCAATGATCCGGATCGTCTCAAAGACAATCTGCTGCCCTACAAGCTTAGCGGCCACCTACATGAAGCGGAGGTCAGCCATCAGTTGGGCCGTGATGTTCAGTTTATGCCCCATGTGGCGGAATTTTTCCGCGGCATCAGCGTGACTTTGGCGGCGCCGCTGCGCGAGCCGATGACGCCGGTCCAACTGACCGAGACATTTGCGTCTTATTACGAGCGCTTCCCGCTGGTGGCGGTGAGTGAAGAGATTCCTGAAGTGGCCCAGGTGCGAGGGACGTTTGGCGCTCGCATCGGTGGGTTTAGTGTGGATGAGCGCCGGCCTCAACAGATCCGCTGGGTGGCTTGCATCGACAACCTGCTAAAAGGCGCGGCCAGTCAGGCGCTGGAAAACATGAATGCCATGACCGGTCTTGAGCCGCTGGCTGGTTTGACCTCCCAATAGGACGTTCTTAATGAGTGATGCACTGTGGCAAAAAAAGGGACTCACCGGCGCAGATGAGTCGGTGCAGCAATTTCTGGCCGGCGAAGACGTGTTGCTCGACCGCCATCTGCTGGCCTTTGATATCCAGGCCACCACCGCCCATGTGCGGGGTCTTAAGACCATCAATATCCTGTCTGCCGATGAATGTACCCAGCTGGAGGACGGCCTGGCGGCGCTGGCCCAAGAGCTTGCCCAGGGCCGTTTTGAACTGGGGCCGCCCTTTGAGGACGGTCATTCGGCCATTGAGCATTTTCTTACCGAGCGTCTCGGTGCGGTGGGCGGCAAGGTGCACACCGGGCGCAGTCGCAATGATCAGGTTCAAACCGCGCTGCGTCTTTATATGGTGGACCGGCTCAAAGCCTTAGGTCGGGTATCTGCCGACATCGCCCAGGTGTTGCTGGCCCGCGCCCAGAGTGATGAGCGAACGGTTTTGCCCGGTTACACCCACCTGCAGCGCGCTGTGCCCTCAACGGTGGGGCTGTGGCTAGGCGGGTTGGCCGAAGCCTTCATTGATATTGGCCGGCTGGCGATCAGTACCCGAGACTGGATGAACAGCTCGCCCCTGGGAACCGCAGCGGGTTACGGCGTGAATCTGCCATTGGCCCGGGATCAGGTGTCCCAAGAGCTGAAGTTTGATCGCTTGCAGCGCAATCCTCAGTACGTGCAGAACAGCCGGGGGCGGTTTGAGCTGCAGGCGTTAACCGCTTTAGCCCAAGCGTCGATGGAGTTACGCCGGCTGGCCTGGGACTTAAGTTTATATACCAGTGCGGAGTTTGATTTTGTCGCACTACCCCAGCGCTACGTAACCGGTTCGTCCATCATGCCGAACAAATACAACCCCGATACGGTGGAGCTGTTGCGGGCCCAGCATGCTGTGGTGGCCGGTGCGTTGACGGAGCTCCAATCGGTGATGTCGCTACCTTCCGGCTACCACCGCGATCTCCAGGCCACCAAGCCGCCGCTGATTCGCGCCTTTGAATCCACCTTAATGGCGTTGCAATTGGTGCCGGACATGCTGAAGGACATGAGCCTTAAACGGGACAAGATGGCGGGGGCGATGGAGCCCGGGATGTTTGCCACCGATGTGGCGGTTGATGCGGCGGTGGCGGGTATCCCATTTCGGGAAGCCTATCGCTCGGCCATGGACCAGGGAGCCGGAGAACGGGATGCTGGCAGCAGCATTGAGGCGCGGGTTTCCCCTGGAGCTTGCGCAGATTTGGGATTGGCGCTCATGGGGGAGTCTCTGGAGCAGCTAAAAAGCGCGTTAATCTGAACTCAGAGCGCAAAGTAATGATGCTGGCGAATGTGGGAATAGCGCCGGTTAATCAGAGACTTAACGAATAGCTGCGGGGGTTATTGCTGGCAGTTTCAGCGCCCCGGATGCGGTTAAGTGAAAAAACATTGAATTATGTGTTGACAGCTAAAGAGCCGTCCCTATAATGCACCTCCTCAGCGCTGCAGAGACATTTGCGGCGCTTTATTTTGAGCCAACATTTTGTGACCTTCGCGTCATATTTTCTTGACTCAAAAAAGCCGGTCGCTATAATGGCCGGCCCGCTGGGCGAAAGGCACAGCGGCGATTCAAAAGCTCTTTAAAAATTAAGCTAGGTCATTTGTGTGGGCGCTTGCATTGAGGCAAGTGTCATATAGTAAAAAGATGTAGATATGCCTAAATTCGTTTTGAGAAAAATGGATTCAGGCTCTTCGAAAGAATCGCTGATTGACCGGAACGGCCGTTAAACGCCGAACTGGAAATGACGCAACGTTTATAAACTGAAGAGTTTGATCCTGGCTCAGATTGAACGCTGGCGGCATGCTTAACACATGCAAGTCGAACGGCAGCACGAGAAAGCTTGCTTTCTTGGTGGCGAGTGGCGGACGGGTGAGTAACGCGTGGGAATCTGCCCTAAAGTGGGGGACAACCCGAGGAAACTCGGGCTAATACCGCATAAGCTCTACGGAGTAAAGTTAGCTTCGGCTGACGCTTTAGGATGAGCCCGCGTCCGATTAGCTAGTTGGTGAGGTAATGGCTCACCAAGGCGACGATCGGTAGCTGGTCTGAGAGGATGATCAGCCACACTGGGACTGAGACACGGCCCAGAC
>CAZLJY010000012.1:0-41482 GCA_964559945.1 uncultured Gammaproteobacteria bacterium
CTCAGGTGGCCACCGAGCGGCTAGAGAATCTTGTTCCTAACCTTCCTTTTAGCCCAAATCTGCTAAAACTGGATCTACAAGGTGCGGAACTTAAAGCCTTGCGCGGCGCAGAATCGGTTCTTGAGCAGTTTGAGGTCATCATTTGTGAGGTATCGATCATCCCAGTGGGCGGCGTACCTGAGTTCTGTGAGGTGAGCGACTGGCTGCAGGCAAGAAATTACAAACTCTACGATTTTCTGCCTGCCTATTACCGCCCGCTAGACCAAGCGCTGTGGCAGGCCGATGCGTTTTTTGTGCAGCGCAGTTCTGCCCTCGTGCAATCGACACAATGGCAGTAAGTCTTTGTGACTAAGCCATCTCATTGCCTCGCGTGAAATCTCAGCGCAACAAACCCACTGGCGTGCGCATAACCGGCGGGCAGTGGAGAAGCCGTCGGCTGGAGGTGGCTGCGCTGCCTGGCCTTCGCCCCACCGGTGATCGCTCGCGAGAGACTCTATTTAACTGGCTGGGCCACAATCTTGAGGGGCTGGTGGCCCTGGATCTTTTTGCCGGCAGCGGTGTGCTTGGCTTTGAAGCGCTGTCCAGAGGCGCGGCGAGCTGTCAGTTCATTGAGCAGCAGCGAGGGGCGGTGACGCAGATTCTTGCTGCCGCACAGCAGCTGGACCTGTCTTCATCCAGGCTCATGGTGAAACAAGCCGATGCCAGGCAATGGTTACAGTCGCCTCAGGGGCCTTTCGACCTGGCCTTTGTCGATCCACCCTTCGACCAGGCCGATTGGTCCGAGTTACTGTCCGCGTTGGCCCCTAGCCTAAGCCCTGGTGCCAGAATTTATGTGGAATCGCCCCATCCATCGTCCTGGAACTGGCCCTCTGGGTACAGCTTGCTGAAGCAATCGCGAGTCGGCGAGGCAGCGCTGCATCTGCTTGGGTGGGCAGGGCAGGCGTAAGCCTTTAGAATTGGGCTCTTAACCACTTACCGCGGCGCCCCGTAAGGCCCAATCATGAACAAGCAAACCACCTGCATCTATCCAGGCACCTTTGATCCCATTACCCACGGACACACCGATCTGGTGATTCGCGCGGCTCGCTTGTTTGACAAGGTGGTGGTGGCTGTGGCGAAAAGCTCGGCCAAAGGCCCCATGTTTGAGCTGGAGGAGCGCATTGAGCTGGCACAGAAGGTCATTGACGATCGTGGCCTAACGAACGTTGAAGTGATGGGCTTTTCCACCCTGCTAGCGGATTTTGTTCGCGATCAGGGTGCCGGAATTTTGCTCCGAGGTTTGCGCGCGGTGTCAGATTTTGAATACGAGTTTCAGCTCGCCAGCATGAATCGCCACCTAAACGATGAGATGGAAACCCTGTTTCTCACGCCCTCGGAACAATACAGCTTTATCTCCGCGTCCCTGGTCAAAGAGATTGCCAAACTGGGCGGCGATGTGGGGGAGTTTGTTCATCCTCACGTTCACAGCCGGCTAAAAGACAAGAGCGCCAGTTAATGGGCGGTCAACAAATACTTTTCAAACCATTGCCTGGTGAGGTTGAAATATAGTGGCGCTTTACATCACCGATCAGTGCATCAACTGCGATGTTTGTGAGCCTGAGTGTCCCAATGAGGCGATCTACATGGGCGTTGAGATCTATGAAATTGATCCCGCCAAATGTACCGAGTGTGTGGGGCATTTTGATGTGCCTCAATGCCAAGAGGTGTGCCCGGTGGAATGTATCCCTAGTGATCCGGACCACGTCGAATCCCGTGATCAGTTGATGGCCAAATATCGCCAGCTGATGAACAACAAGGACCCTGCATGAAATACTCCGTTATTGCCGCCGCTGCGGTCATCACCATTGCTGGATTGTGGGCAGCGCCTGCCTCTGGCGCGAGTTTTCAGCCCATCTGGGCCAGGGACGGCATGGTGGCAACATCCGTTGGTCCTGCCGCTGCCGCCGGCGCAGCCGTGCTGGCTGATGGCGGCAACGCGGTGGATGCGGCCATTGCCAGTGGCTTCGCCGCCGCGGTGGCCCATCCCTTTAGTTCCGGCATTGGCGGTGGGCTGTTTGCGGTCACCCATATTGCTGATGGCGCTACCACCAGCGCGCTGGACGCGCGGGAGATAGCGCCTTCCGGTGCTAGCGCGCAATGGTACGACAGTAACCAAGACGCCATTCGCAGAGGTGCTTACTCGGTAGCCGTGCCCGGGTTTGTTCAAGGGATGGAGGCGCTGCACGAGCGCTACGGCTCAAAACCTTGGGCGGAGCTAATTGAGCCCGCCATCGAATTGGCCGAAAACGGCGTTCCTGCGGGGCATTGGCATTTTCGCCTGATGCAATTTATGGGCGATCGGCTAAACGGTAACCCGGAAACGGCGCGCATTTACCTCGACAATGGGAAGCCGCCTCAACTGGGTTGGAATATGGTCCAAAAGGATCTGGGGAAAACCCTCCGCCTGATCCAGAAACAGGGCAGTAAGGCGCTGACTAAGGGCTCTATTGCCAAGGCGATCGAAAAATCCACCGAGAATGCCATTAGCCGGGACGATCTTGCGGGCTATCAGGTGAAGTGGCGCACGCCGGTGCGCGGTAGCTATCGCGGCTATGAAGTGGTGTCCATGCCCCCACCCAGTTCCGGTGGCGTGTTGCTGATCAACATGCTCAACATGCTAGAGCATCTGGATCTCAAGGCCATGGGCCATAACTCCAGCGACTATGTGCATCTGCTGTCTGAAGTGATGAAGCTGGCTTACGCCGATCGCGCCCGCTTTCTGGGTGATACGGATTTTGACGAAGTGCCGCTGGAGCAACTGCTTTCCCAGGCCTATGCTGACAAGCAGTTGGCGCGGATCTCCATGGACTCTGTGCTAGATATTCAGCCCTTTAATGCACTGCCGAACGACGAAGGCACCACCCATATTTCTGTTATCGATGGTCAAGGCAATGCGGTGGCCTTGACCCAAACCATCAACTCGGTGTTTGGCTCGCTGATTACGGTGCCGGGCACCGGTATCGTGTTGAATAACGAGATGGATGATTTTTCCGTGGCACCGAATATCCCTAATGAATGGGAAGCCGTTGGGTTTGAAGCCAATCGGGTTGAACCGGGTAAACGTCCCTTGTCCAGCATGACGCCAACCCTGGTATTTAAAGATGGCGAGGTGCGTATGGTGATGGGTTCACCCATGGGGACCACCATCATTACCGCTGTCATGCAATCGTTGATCAACCGGGTAGATTTCGAGATGGATGCGCAGGCCGCTGTGCAGGCACCGCGATTTCATCACCAGTGGTTTCCCGCCATGCTGATGCACGAACCGGAATTTCCCATGGATGTGCGTAAACGTCTGGAGGCCTTAGGTCATGTGCTTCGTGAGCGGGGCAGCATGGGCGCGGCGCAAATTGCAGAATTTGATCCGAACCGCTGCCTGTTTTTCGCTGGCGTCGATGGCCGTCGGGACAGCGGCGCGGCCGCGGTTAACCAAACCACTGAGGCGAAACGCCGAACCCGGGCCTGCGTGATCGGCCAGTAACCCGTTTCGCAGCGACAAGACCAAATCCGGAGAGTGATATGGGCAAAGAGTTTGCCGTCATCGATGACAAAATCCAGCGCTGGTTGAAAAAACAAAAAATGTTTTTTGTCTCCACAGCGCCGCTTAAAGAGGATGGGTTGGTTAACTGCTCACCCAAAGGCGGAGATACCTTTATGGTGCTGGGCCCTAAGGAAATCGCCTATCTTGATTACGGTGGCAGCGGCATTGAGACCGTTGCCCACATCAAAGAAAACGGTCGGGTCACGATTATGTTCTGCGCCTTTGAAGGGCCGCCAAAGATTTTCCGTTTTTACGGGGTCGGTGAGGTGTTAGAACCGGGGCACGGCGAATTTGATGATCTGCGAGCCAAATTTCCGGACCACTGTGGGTGTCGCAACATCATCCGGGTTAAGGTCTCACGAATTGCTGATTCCTGTGGCTATGGCGTCCCCACCTATGATTACGCCGGTGAGCGTTCCTCTATGCAAAATTGGGTGGGAAGCAAAACCGACGAGCAGATGCGCGCTTATCGGCTGAAGAACAATGCCACTAGTCTGGATGGGCTGCCGGGGTTGGATACCTCCAGCTAGTCCAGCGCTCGGCGCAGAAACAAACGGGCGAACTTCCACTTTCGGCTAACCGTCGCTCGAGACACGCCTAGTGCGTCACTGGTTTCCGATTCGCTGAGGCCCGAAAAAAATCGCATCTCGGTGACTTCAGCCGCCAGCGGATCCCGTTCGGCAAGCTGGGAAATGGCGGTGTCCAAATCCAGCAAATCCAAGGGCGGTTCTTGCTCCCCCTGGGCAAGGCTCAGACTGACTTTTTGGCCTTGCCGTTTGTTGGCATTTCTTTCTCGGGCCAGGTCCACGCAGGTGGCCCGAATCATCTTGGCAACCAGCCTTACCAGGTGTGGTTCGGTGGCGGGTCGGTTGAGCAATTTGAGTAGCTTGATGCTGGCCTCATTGGCCAGATCCCGGGATTCCAAAGACAGTTGTCCACCCAGTTGATTGAGCTGTTGTCTGGCGATTCCTGTCATCAACGGCGACAGCGCGCTGAACAAAACCTCCTTGGCAGATTCATCGCCATCGGCCCATTGTTCAATCAATGCCAAAAGTTCGGGCGATTGCACGTTTAGCGGTGGTGCGCTGGTACTATGAGTGGCCAATGTTGGAAGAAAACGATCAATCTGGCGCCGGCTCGGCGGACACCCCAAGTTTAGCCCATCACGTGTCCCAACTGCTGCCATTATCTGCTGCCCAGCGTGGGGAATATCTCCAGCAGCTGGAAACCGATGTGGCTGGCGAGTTGGAGGAACTGCTGGCGTTTCAGTCGACGGCGTTAGACCTTAGCGAATTGGCCGGTGTAACGGTTGCCCAGGCTCTGCTACGTGGCAATGTGCCGGCCCGACTTGGGCGCTGGCAGGTGGGCAAACCCTTAGGGCAGGGCGGTATGGGTTCGGTGTACCTAGCCACTCGTGAAGAGTTAGGGGTTGTGCAGCTGGGGGCAGCCAAACGGGGCCACAGTCAGAGTCAAACCGCCGCAGCGTTAGCGGCGGTGCAGCGCGAAGCCGGCGCGCTTAGCGAATTGCACCACGGCGGTATTGCCCGTCTGCTGGATTACGGCACTGACGAGGTGGGTTTGCCGTTTGTCGTGTCTGAATACGTCGATGGACTCCCGCTCCTAAGTTACCTAAAACAACACCAACCGGACCGCGCTGGGCGCTTGGCATTGTTTGATCAGCTGTTAGATGCTGTGGCTGCCGCTCATGCCAGTCTTGTGCTGCACCTAGACCTTAAACCGGACAATATTCTGGTCACTGATATGGGCCGCACCAAACTCATTGATTTTGGGCTGTCCGGTTTAGGCGGCGAGAAGCCGTCCGGTTACACCCAGGCTTTTGCCAGCCCTGAACAGCTGGCCGGTTTACCGGTGTCAGTTGCAGCGGATATTTTCTCCCTAGGTAAGGTGCTGGACCAGTTGCTAGGGTTTCAACCTTCGGTTGCCAACCCTGAGCTTGATGCCATTGTTGCTTTGGCCACGGCGGAAAAAGCCGATGATCGATATCCATCGGCATTGGCGATGAAGCTGGATATCGAGGCCATTGAACAGCTCAAGCCGGTCAGTCCGCTGCGTCACCAGCGCAGCTACCGGTGGGGTAAGTTCTTGCGTCGACAATGGCTGCCGGTGGGGCTCAGCGTACTCACACTTGCGGTGTTGGTGGCTGGGTTGGTGAGCGCCTTTGCCCGCAATAAGGAAATTCAGCTAGAACGGGATCGAGCGTTAGACTTGCTGGCAAGTGAGCGGGCAACGTCCAGTTTCGTCACTGACGCCATGCGCGAGGCCAGCGTGTTCGGCGGCGGTGATAGCTCCATTACGGTAGTGGAAATGATGCACCAAATGCTGGAAGCCCTACCAGGGGAGGAAGAAATGTCGCCCCGTGCCAAATCTTGGTTGGCCAGCGATCTGGCGGCGGTATTTACCGGTGTGGGGCAGATGGATGCAGCGCTGAAAGCTAGTGAGTTGGCGGTTGAGTCGGCGACCCAAAGCGAGGAAATAGAAGACGACATTGCCCACTGGACCCAGCGGGCATTGACCGCCGGTGTGGCCCACCAATACTCATTGGCCTTAGAGGCGGCGCAAACCGCGCGAGACTTGGCTTTGCCAGTGAACCATTGGCGATTGCCCTGGACCTATCTTGCCGAAATGCAGACCCACCTGGCGATGAAGCAGTGGGGTGAGGTAGTGGCTTTGTTTGATGTGATCGAAAAAATCCCCACCGATCGCGCCAGTGTGGCAGGCAACATCCATTACATGCGCGGGGTGGCTTTCACTGGGCTTGAACGATTCGCCGAAGCGCAAGCAGATCTTGCTGCTGCCGAGCAAATTTACGCCGAGGTTTTTGGCGGGCGCTCGGGCCCTGTGGCAGATGTTCGGTTTCGGGAATTTCAACGGCTTATCGGCCAAGGTAGCCTGGCCCAGGCAACCACTGGTGTGGAAGACTTAAGAGCCCTTGTCCATGAAACCTACGGCCAAGATCACTATCGCTCGGTTTTGTTGGATGCTGAGGTGGCCTGGCTGGATTTTCTCCTGGGCGGCAAAAACAGTGGGCAGGTTCTGGACACCCTATTACCCACACTAATTCGCCTGTTGGGAGAACAGTCGCCACAGGTTGCTGTCCACCAGATTCGCCGAGCGCGCATCGCCAACGGCGCATTAGAGCATGACCGGGTTGTGGTATTGCTGGATCTAGCCGAGCAAAGACTTGCCAGTCTCCCAGAAGAAAATCCGGATCGATTGAATTTGATGCTCACTCGTGCCGAGCATACTGCCGATTTGACCATTGGCAACCAGGCCTCTGAGATGTTGTTAACAATACTGAACCGGCTTGAGCCAGAAGTAGGAAGTGCAGCAATGTGGCTAAGGGCGGCCATCCTGGGGTCCCGGGTGCAGGTGCAACTGCCAGGCCAGGCGCAGCGATGCCAACGTTCAAGCAATCTGGTATCCCAGTGGCAAGACCAGGGATCAAACCTGATTAATGTGCTGAGCCCAGCAAACCAAGTGCGCTTCCAGAACATGATGGAGGAGTGTTCGCGTATTTAGTGACACAGTTTCCGGTGCCAATCCGATACTTAAGATTGGGTCTTACTCACACTGGATTGTTCAATGCGCTCGTTCCTTTTCCGCTGCGGTACCTCTGTTCTTATTACATTCGCCTGCACAGTCGCCTTAGCCGGTGACACTGAGCCAGTTCCATTCACTGTTGATACTGAAATTCTGGTGCGCAGCGGCCAACCTTCGCCCGATGGCAACGGCGTGTTTGGTGACAATATTGGACGGCCAATTTTGAACAACGCAGGCCAGGTTGCTTTTGTGGCCAATCTGCTGGCCACCACTGATCCTGACTCCATCGACGATTTAGGGCTATATCGAGCTTCAAGCTCCGAGCAGGTTGTGCTGGCCCGCGGGGGCCAAACGTCAGCAGCGGGCAATCAGCTGGATCTGCAGGTTTTACAGCTAGGCACCATTGGTTTTCGGACCTTATTTGGGATTGATTCCAGCGGCGGCGTTGGCTTTATTTCAACCGACTCCGAGAACGAAGACGCCATTTACCGCGCCGACGGCACCAGTCTGCAGGTGGTGCTGCAGTCCGGGCAGGACACGCCATTTGGTGATGCTCTCAATGTTGGCCCTTCGGCAGGCGGATTTGTGGTGAACGATGCTGGCCAGCTGGCCTACCTTGTGAACAGTAGTACGCAGAATCTGCTGGTGCGCAGCGATGGGCTGGATACCCAGCCGATTTTTGCCAGCGGTCAGGCCCTACCCAACGGTAATACCTTAGCCGCTTTGCGGGCTTTTGGAATGAACAATGCCGGTGAGGTGATCGCCAGACTCAATATCTCCAGTGACGATTTTGGCCATTTTGTTGGCGATCTGAATAGCGTGCGTGAAATTAATTTGACCGGCGCGGCGGCACCCGATGGGTTGGGTAGCTTCGTCGTGAATCCCCGCCTGCCTGCAGACATTAATAACCAATCGGAAGTCGCGCTGGTTACGGGCGTGGACGATATAACCCAAGACTACGTTGGAATTTATCGTGATCAAGGGATGGGGCTTGAGGAACTGACCCGGACTGGCAATCCGACATTAGGGGGCGACCTGCTTGGCCTGATTTCTGGACTCAACATTAATGACCGCGGTGATCTGTTGTACTTGATGATTGCCTCGGACAATTCACGCATCCAACGCTTGTTGCTGCGCAGCAACGGCGCGGAAAATCTAGTGGTCAGCGAGTTCGACGTGGTGTCTCCCGACGACCAAGCCACGCTGGTAGCTCTCCGCGGATTTACCTTGAACGAGGCCGGTCAGGTCTTATTTGCGGGCACAGTCCAGGTTTTCGGACAACCCCAGCGTGCTGCGCTGTTGTTATACGATCCACAGTTTGGTTTGGCTGAAGTGGCCCGGGTCGGGCAGTCGCTAGCAGGCGGTATCTTACAGGCTATCAATCCATCGCTGCCCCAGTTTCCTCTAGAACCCAATACTCTAGGCAATGCGCAAACCGGCTTTAACGACCAAGGGCAGGTGGCCTACTCCTACATGTTGACCAGCGGCGAGCAGGGTATTGCGCTAGCTGAGGTCAACTTTGAGCGCCCAGATCTGATTTTCAAAGATAGCTTTGAGTCGGTCTCGCCTTAAGGTCGCTACACATCGCTAGCGCAACGTTTAATCGCGGCAGCACTGGCCAGCACATCCTCATCGGTGGTGGCCCAATTACAGGTGCTGATCCGCATCGCTGTGTGGTCCTGCCATACCGTGCTGCCGACCCAGCAGGTGCCCTCTGCCTGCACCGCGTCGATGACCTTAAGGGTTTTCTCTGGGGTGCCAAAACTCACTAACACCTGGTTGTAGTGGACCTCGTTGAGAACGGTAAACCCGGCCTCAGTGAGCTCCTGGGCAAACAAGCGGGCATGGCGGCACATGCGTTCCACCATATCAACTAAGCCGCTGCGGCCCAGAGATTTCAGGGCCGCCCAAACCTCCACACCACGAGCACGCCGAGAAAGCTCTGGGGTGTAATCCGCCGGGTTACGTTGGTCGCTGTGGGTGGGCAGGTAGTGGGCGGTAATGGCCATGGCGCGGCGCAGAGCGTCGGGGTCTTTGACCAGCGTCACTCCACAGTCATAAGGCACGTTGAGCATCTTGTGGCCATCTGTCGCCCAGGAATCGGCCAAGGCCAGTCCGGGGCATAGATGCTGCAGTGAAGGAACGCCAGCCACCCATAAACCAAACGCTGCGTCCACATGAATCCAGGCATTTGATGATTGAGCTTGCTCGCAGATATCGCCAACAGGATCAAAGGCGCCAGTATTCACGTTGCCCGCCTGGGTGCAGATAATCGTTGGGCCCTTAATGGCGGGCAGTTGATCGGCGCGCATCCGGCCCTGCTGATCCGCCGCTACACGAATAATTCGGTTGCGGCCCAATCCCAACATGCCCAGGGCCTTGAGCGCTGAGGGATGAACTTCCTCGCCGGTAATCACCGTAATAGGCGGTGCGCCGAACAGACCATCGGCTTCCACATCCCAGCCAGCTTGCCGCAGGACTTTGTTTCGAGCGGCCGCCAGGGCACAAAAGTTCGCCACTGTGGCGCCGGTCACCAGAGCCCCGCCGCACTGCTGAGGAAAGCCTAGCAGCTCAATCAGCCAGTCCATCGCGACCTTTTCAATATGGGCAACGCCTGGGGTGACGTTATATAACGAGGCGCTTTGGTCCCAGGCGGTGGCCATCCAGTTGGCGGCCACGGTGGCTGGCAATGTGCCGCCGACGACAAATCCAAAGAACCGGGGGCCGGCCATGTTGAGCGCCGCCGGTGAGCCGATGTCGTCCAGGGTGGCTAGAACCTGCTCCGGTTCGCTGGGGTGCTCAGGCAGGGGCTCATCCAACTGGGCCAGAGCATCCACAGCAGCCTGTGTTGGAACGATAGAGCGGGACTTAAGTGATTCAAGGTAACGCGCTGCCCGTCGCGCGGTGTCAGTGAGTATGGCCTTCATGCTTGCCCCTTATTCGCTGCCTCTATTGTAGTGAGTATCGATCCTTTCGATAGACGCAGCGGGCGCAATTGGCAACCAGATATTGACTAGGTTTTCACGATTCGCGGCCCAGCCCATTCAACCTTCGGTGGGAGCGTCGACGGGCCCAAGGTGACCGGTGAAAAACGACATCATCAGGGTTGTGCGGTGGGTGTTAATGGCGGGATCTCTGAAGCCGTGGGTTTCGTTGGGATACAGCATGGTTTCAAACTGCTTGCCCGATTGCTGCAGTGAACGCAGTAGCACGGTGGAGTGATTTAACAATACGTTGTCGTCAGCCATACCGTGAATCAGTAACAGTGGGTCGGTGAGTTGGTCCACATAGCTCAATACGTTGGCTTCGCTGTAGCCCTCTTTGTTGTTGGCCGGCGTGTTCATGTAACGCTCGGTGTAGTGGGTGTCATACAAGGCCCAGTCGGTGACCGGTGCGCCGGAAATGCCAGCGGCCCATACGCCCGGCTCCTGCATCAGCGCCATTAGCGTCATATAGCCGCCGTAAGACCAGCCATAAATACCGACTCGGTTTTCGTCAACAAAACTTAAGCTTTTCAAAAACTGCGTGCCAACTTTTTGATCCTGAACTTCGACCCGGGACATTTTTTGATAGATAGGAAATTCAAAGGCAGTGCCGCGGTTGGCGCTGCCCCGGTTGTCCACGCTAAACACTACAAAACCCTGTTGCTGGAGATACTGGTGGAAAACCTCCGAGCGCCCCCAACTTTTAGAAACCACTTGTGCGTGAGGCCCGCCGTAGACATAAACGATGGCCGGGTAGGTTTTACTTGGGTCAAAATCGGCGGGTTTGATCAGTGAGTAGTGGAGGGTTTGGCCATCTTCAGCCGTTAAGGTGCCGTATTCCGTTTTGCCGTGAGCCTTAACAAACGGCCCATAGGGGTGATCGGCATCAAGGGTGTTTTCTGCCAACCAGGTAATGCGCTGGCCGTTGGGGTTATGGAGGCTGACCTGGGTTGGCTGATCGTCAGAAGAAAAGCTGTCGATGTAGCTTTGCACATTTCCATCGCTACCGGTTGCCACCTTGGTATCGTGCCAGCCAGCGCGCTCGGTAATGCGGCGAATTTTCGGCAGCGCTTGGGCATTTGAGGTGGGGTCCAGGGGCGCTTCGTAGAGATGTTTTTCCAGCACGCTGTCGGCAAAACCGTCGAACAATACCAGTCCTTGGCTTTCGTCCAGCGCCTTAATCTCAGATACAGCCCAATCGCCGTTGGTGAGTTGGCCGCGCATTTCTCCAGACAAGTCATAGCGGTAGATATGGGAATACCCACTGCGCTCAGAGGTCCATAGGAACTGGTCGGGTGAATTGGTTAAGAAGGTCAGGTTGTGGTGGAGGTTTAGCCAGACCTCTGACCGTTCGGTCAAGATGGTTCGGGTGCTGCCATCAGTCGGGTTTGCCTCCATTAAGTCCAGGGTTTTTTGGTCCCGACTTTGGCGTTGAACGAGCAGCCGGCCTGAGGGTGACCAGTTCACTCTAGCCAGATAAATGTCTGGATTTTCTCCAAGGTCGATCCAGCGAATCTTGCCACTGGATACCTCAATGACACCCAGTTTGATCTTGACGTTGGGTTCTCCGGTAAAGGGGTAGCGCTCATTGGTTAGTCGAAAGGTATCGTCGAAAATTTGATAACGGGTGGCCAATTCAACGCTGGACTCATCCACCTGAGTGAAGGCAATAAAACGATCATCCGGCGACCACCAGTAACCGGTATCCCGGTCCATTTCCTCCATCGCAATAAATTCCGCCATGGCATTGCGAATGGGGCCTTTGCCGTCGACGGTGAGCTGTCGTTGGTTGTTTCCGTCGGTGCCCACAATCCACAGATTTTGGTCTCGCACAAACGACACGTAGGTTCCTTTCGGCGACACCTTTGGGTCTGTCTCGAATTGTTCGCTGCGGGTTAGCTGGCGCGGCGTGGAGGTATCCAGTGAATATAGGTGTAAATCGCCGCCCAACGGAAACAGCAACTGGCGTCCGTCCGGCGACCACAGGTATTCCACAATGCCGGTGCCGCCAATGCGCATACGTTCACGGCGGGCCTTTTCCACTTCGTCGAGAACCTCACCGTTGGGTTGCAAGCTTTGGGAATCCACCAGCATGCGATGGGTGTTGTCTGTCAGGTGGTATTCCCATAAATCTTGCTGGCGTAGATTGCTGGCTTTGCCCTTGAGGTAGGTCACCCTTGAGCCATCAGGCGAGAATTTAAGGGCCATAGGGGCGCTGCCCGATAAATCCGGACTGGCAAAAAGTCGTTCGATGGTCAGCGTTTCGGCGGATAGGGGCATAGTCATACTCACGATAGTTGCGGCGAGGGCAAGACAAACAACGCGCAAATAGTTCATTGGGTACTCCAAGAGACGGTCTCCCGCACGGGGTCAAGGTTGTTCATCAGTCAGGCTGCCAAAACGCGGGCTGATAGCGAACACCCAAATTGATCGGCGATGTAAACGACAACGGCCACTGCAAACACAGCGGCCGTCGGATAAACAGCAAGAGTCTTGCAGCCGTTTATTGGTCTAGGGATTGGATATAAGCAAAGACGTCCTTGATGGCCTGGTCGTCTGCCAATGTCATGGCCATTGGGCGCATTTGAGCACCGTAGATATCTTTTGGATTAGTGCCGCGGATACCATCCTTAAAATTATTCATTTGGCGCACGAAATACCATTCCTGCAAACCCGTCAGGTTCGGTGCATTGAGCACGTCCTGACCCTTTGCGTCTACACCATGACAGGCCATACAAGCGGTATATAAGGATTTGCCCTTTTTGGCATCACCCTGGGCCATGGCGTTAAAACTCAAAACAGCGGCAACAACCAATATCAGTTTTTTCATTAGTGAGGTCTCAGTAAAGCGTCAAAGTACTGTGGATAACGTACCAAATTGGGATGAAAAAATCGTGATCAATCGGCGCTGGCTCTTACATAGCTTAAGGACGGGAAAGCCGTTCCTGGCCGGGTCTGCGCTCAAGAATCAGTAAAAAGTCCAACAATGACCGAGATGTTGTCAGTGCCGCCATCACTGTTGGCTTGAGCAATCAGTTCCCGGCAGGCATCTTTCGCGCTGTCTGCTTTTTCTATGGTGGCGGCAATGGCCTCGTCGGACACATGTTTAGTCAGACCGTCGCTACACAAAATAATCGCATCGCCAGTGGATAGTTGGTTTTCGACCCGTTCTGGTCGGATTTCTCGGCTGCTGGTAATCACATTCCACAATTGATGGGCCATAGGGGACTTTTCGGCTTCGTCTTCCGACATGACGCCTTCGTCGACAAACCGTTGAGCCACCGTGTGATCGTTGGTTAAACGGGTGAGTTCGCCCTTGTGTAGCCGGTAACAGCGACTATCACCCACATGAACCACAAACAGGCGAGGCCAATCGCAGCAGGCCATCGTCAGGGTGGTGCCCATGCTGAGCAATTCGGGTTGTTCGTTTACTGCGGCGCGAACCGCTTCGTGGGAGGCCTCCACCATGGCATCGAGCTGATTGAAATAGTGGTTGGGTTTCAGTCCTTCGCCCAGCGCGCTGGCGATCGCGCCAACAACCAATTCTGCTGCTCGATCACCCGCGGCTTCGCCGCCCATGCCGTCAGCAACGACCAGCAGAGCAGCGTCGCTGGACTCCGCCTGGCGGACCAAAATACGGTCCTGATTAACAGATCGTTTCTGGCCTTGATGGGTGGCGCCAAAAAAATCGCAATGGGTGGGCATGGCCGTCCGGCAGTTTTCCGCAAATCGGCTGCTCAGGATACCAGTTACCGCTGAGCAGTTCTCGTTCTGTTGCAGGTATATTCCTGTAATTGCCCCTAGCAACCTCTTGAAAAATTGGAATTCAACGTCTCTGCGCTCAGCAGGTGGATGTGCCAACATTTTCGGTGGTTGCAAGTCATTGAAAATGTAAGAGAACGGAAAATAATATTTGTCGTTCTCGAGGTGAAAAAAACAAAGGATTATTTTCTTTACAGTTTGCTAGAGCGGGCGATTTACCCCGACTATAGAAAATACAGTACAGTGCGGGTTCGGTGTTTTGTTCCCGGCCACCACTAAACCCAGCGCTTTTAACGGACTTTCTGTGAGCCAGCCTATGAGCCCGGTATCGCCATCTTCAACAGCCATTTCAAGCCTGAAGTGGTCCATGGGCCTGCTTTTTTTGGTGTCATTTTTCAATTACATGGACCGTTACATGCTGGCGGTGTTGCTGCCGGCAATTAAGGCCGACCTCCACTTAAGTGATGCCCAACTGGGAATTATCTCCGGTACGGCATTCACGCTGTTCTACGCCACTCTTGGGGTGCCCATTGCGCGCATGGCTGATCGTTATTCTCGGCGCAAAATTATCTCAGCGGCATTGGCGATTTGGAGCCTGATGACGGCCCTTTGCGGCATGGCGCAAACATTTGTCCAGCTTGCGTTGGCAAGAGTGCTGGTTGGCGTTGGGGAGGCAGGTGCCACCCCGCCGTCCCACTCACTGATTAGCGACTACTACCCGGTCAGTCAGCGGGCCAAAGGAATTGCCCTATTCAGTCTAGGCGCGCCGGTGGGCATTTTGGTGGGGTTCATTGCCGGTAGCTGGTTGGCGGAAAACTACAGCTGGCGTCATGCCCTGTTTGCAGTAGGGGTGCCCGGTGTGGTGCTGTCCTTGTTAGTCGTTAAGTTTCTGCACGAACCGGTGCGCGGCGCCTCGGAAACCGCGCGCAACCCTGAACAGGCCTCTGCCGGGTTCAAAGACTCCATGGGCACTTTGGCGAACTCTTCGGCGTTTTGGATGTTGTCTGTCGGTACTGGCCTTTACACCATCGTATGGCTGGGAGCGGTGGGATGGTTGCCGTCCTACTTCACCCGATCTTTTGACATGACGCTGACCCAAGCCGGATTTTGGTTGGCCATTGTGCTGGGCATCTCGCAGATCTTCGGCATGCTTGCCAGCGGTTGGGTCACCGACAGATTGATAACCCGTCATGTCCGCTGGTACGCACTTATTCCCTGCGTGGCGATCGCCATCTCGATCCCGATATTTGCGGGTGTATTCATGACCGGTAACCCCTGGATGGCTCTTGGATTGTTGTTTCCTGCTTTCATGATTAGCGTGATGCAGGGCCCTGCTACCTTTGCCGGAGTGCAGGGTTTGGTGCCTGCATCTATGCGGGCAACTGCCAGCGCAGTATTGCTGCTTGTGACTAACGTGATTGGCGGCGGCCTAGGGCCACCGTTGATTGGTTACATTAGCGACCGAATGGGCGATGAATACGGTGATGATGGTTTGCGCGTGTCATTGCTAATTATTTGTTGCGGTTGCAGCGCGTTGTCGGCCTTGGCGTATTTCGTCGGCAGCCGTTTCATGAAACGTGAGTTTATTTCCCCCACCTGATGTTGACGCAGCAGCAACGAGACGAACTTACGCGGACGCGTTCGCCCTTTTCCCAGGCGCAAACGTTGCCGAGTTGGGTGTATACCTGTCCTCAAGTGTTTGCCGCCGAAATGAGCGGTCTTTTTGGCCAACAATGGATTTGTCTGGGGCACCAAAGCCAGTTCGAAAGCGGCAGTGTGACTCAGCGAGTTCTCGGCCACCATTCATTGCTGGTGTCTAGGAATTTAGCTGGGCAACTGAAGTGCTTTCATAACGTTTGTCGCCATCGCGGTACCCGCCTTGTTAGTCAGCCGGAGCAGACCCATAAGCTCATTGTGTGTCCCTATCATGGATGGTCTTATGATTTGGACGGGACGCTAAAGGCTGCGCCGGGAATGGAGGGTGTAGACGGGTTTTGTGCACAGAATCAGGGGCTGCTGGAAATTAACAGTCAGCTCTGGCAAGGCTTATTGTTTGTTTGTCTCGGAGCGCCATCAGCCCAAAAATTGTTGGCAGATTTCCCTTTGCCCATTGCCGATCTCGCAAACCTACAGGTGGCGGCATCTCATCAATATACGGTTAAAGCCAATTGGAAATTGCTGGGCGATAACTATAACGAGTGTTATCACTGTCCGGCGGGTCATCCACAGCTTCATCAAATCACCCGTCCGGCACCCGATACCCAACACCAGTGTCGATCCGATCAGTTCACCGGTGGTCCGATGATCTTGCGTCAGGGGTATAACACCATGAGCGTCAGCGGTGTCAGCCAGCGTGACAAATTGCCGGGCTGGGCTGGCTCCGATAGTCACCTAGTGCACTACTTTCATGTTTTCCCGAACCTGTTTCTGAGCTTTATTCCGGACTATCTAATGATTCATTTGCTGTTTCCCAGCGGACCGGGCAGCACCTTAGTACATACCCTTTGGTTGTTTGCGCCTGAGCAAATGTCGGTGGCGGGCTTTAGCCCTGATGATGCGGTTGAGTTTTGGCACAACACCAATCAACAAGATTGGCGTCTGTGTGAAGATGCACAAAAAGGTCAAGAGGCTGGCGTGCACCGAGGAGGGGTCTATCACCCATCAGAGCGCTGCGTACACGACTTTGATCGCTGGTATGCCGATTGCTTAAGTCAAATCACCAGCTAACTCTGCGCTAGAGGCGCTCTGTCTCATCGGTGACCCATGTCCACGCCTATGGGTCCAACCGTCGTAAATTCTGCACAGTTGGACGCAATGGCCTGAAATTACCCTTGCCCTGAGTCATGATAGTGCCGACCGCTTGCCGCCACTCATCCAATCTCCGTTATGCTGACCTGCCCAAATCAAACCATTGCCCATGAACCTGAGTGATTTCATTTTTGATCAACGCCGCTTTTTTTGGGTATTGAATATCGGTGGCTGGACCGGTTACGTAGCTGCAGCCTATCTGGGTTCGCTGGTGCACGAAAAACCTGATGCCTATCTTGTGGTGATTGTGACCACCGCAGCCTTAGGGTTTGTCTTCACTGTACCCATTCGAGCAGCATTCCATCGCCTTTGGAATCGTCCGCCCCTGCAGTTGGCGCTGGCCAGTTTAGTGATTTGCTATGTGCTGGCTATGGTTTGGACCTCCATCGAGAACCGGGCTTATTGGGCGTGGGTGAAAAACGGTTGGCAACCCGCAGCAGAAGACTGGATGTATCAGTTTGGCGGCGTGATGGGGTCGTTTTACGTATTGCTTTGCTGGAGCGGTTTGTATTTCGGCATCAAGTACTACCAGCAGCTTCAACAGCAGACTGAGGCCACACTCAAAGCAACGGCAGCAGCCCACCAGGCCCAGCTCAAAATGCTGCGTTACCAGCTTAACCCCCATTTTCTTTTTAATACGCTAAACGCCATATCAACCTTGGTGCTGGACCGACAAAACACCACCGCTAACCTGGCAGTGACTCGGCTCAGCGATTTTCTGCGTTACTCACTGGATAACGATCCGATGAAGCGGGTAACCCTGGGTCAGGAATTGGACGCCCTGGATTTGTATTTGGAAATTGAGAAAGTGCGCTTTGATGATCGCTTGCAGGTAAAAAAGGAGTTGGAGTCATCAGCACTGATGGCGTTGGTCCCCAGCTTGATTTTGCAACCACTCATTGAAAACGCCATTAAGTATGCGGTGACCCCTGAGGAAGAGGGTGGAACGCTCTGGATTACCGCCCGCACCCACGGCGACTCATTGATGATGACGGTGGCAGACAACGGGCCTGGCCTGGGTAATGGCGGGTCTACGCCGACCAAATCTTGCGGTGTTGGTTTAGCCAATACGCGGGAGAGATTGAAGCAGCTTTATGGTGATGCTCAAGCACTGACACTGGCGCCAAACAGCCCACGAGGGTTAGTGGTGACGATTAATCTGCCACTCATGCTAGTCAACCCGGAGTCTGACGGATGATAAACACACTGATTGTTGACGACGAATCACTGGCCAGACGCGGCTTGGAGTTACGTTTAGCAGGGGAGCAGGATATCCACATTTGTGGTCAATGCGGCAACGGTCGAGAGGCCATCGCAGCGGTGCGGGAAAAACAGCCTGATTTGGTATTTCTTGATATCCAAATGCCAGGGTTAGATGGGTTTGAAACGCTTAAGGCCTTTGCTGGCCCCCAGATGCCTTTGGTGGTTTTTGTGACCGCTTACGCTGATTACGCGGTAAAGGCCTTTGAGGCCAACGCTCTTGATTATCTGCTAAAGCCCATCGATGACCTGCGCCTAGCGCGGGCGCTGCGGCGGGTGCGAGCGACCTTAGATCAACAGCAAGCGAGCAAACATCGCAGCCGCTTGTTAAATCTGGTGTGTGACCTTAGCGGTCAATCTTTGTCGTTAGAAGATGCTTTGGGCCAACTGGACTCAACGCCATCGGCTAACGCGGCCTTAAGCCCGGATCGCTTGGCAATTCGCGACGGCCGCGACATTACCTACGTGGAGATGTCGGAAATCGTATGCGTAGAGGCTGCTGGTGACTACCTGTGCGTTCACGCCGAAGGCCAAACCCACGTGCTTCGCGGCACCATGAAAAAAATCGAAAACGTATTACCCGACTCAAAATTCGCTAGAGTTCATCGCTCAACCATCGTCAACATTGGCCGAGTACGCTCGCTACGGGCTCACACCAACGGCGAGTACTTCATTCGTTTGGAAAATGATCATGAGGTCAAAATGAGTCGCAGTCACCGTGGCGTGGTTGATCGGCTGCAAGGCGCAGCCACCGTTCCTTGATGTTAGGAACGGACAGCCTGCCAAACAGGTACTTCACCTAGGACCAGCCGTATCGGCATTCTCTTTTTGGGCTTGGGTCAGATTTGTCGATAACCTGATTCGATTCAACTCAGCTTATGGCCCATAGAGCCAAGGCCTAAGGTAAACAGGAGGTAAAGTTTGAATCTCAATGTTTACTGATCTCTGTCTGCAATGGTTGGCTGTGCATGGGCAGACTGTGTTCACACCTTCAACGGAGAACTCGCATGATCAGCACCTTAAGCACAGCAACTGAAATGTCCCCTGCAACGTCCCGTGGTAAATCACCCGGAAAATCTCTCCAGGGAAAACTTAACAACAGTCTTCGTCGCGTAGCGGGCCTTTTTTTATCGGCCGCATTAATCGCCACGGCGCCAGCTCAGGCCAGGGTTGCTCCTGGGGTGGATGAAGAAAAACCCTCCAAGCACGTAGACCTCGTTATTGCGTTGGACGTCAGTGGTTCCATGGGGGGCTTGATTAACTCCGCCCGGCAACGTCTCTGGGATATTGTGAATGACCTCGGTAGCGCATCACCTCAGCCCGACTTGCGAGTGGCAGTGATCAGTTTTGGTAGCCCAAATTATGGCGCCGAGACTGGCTATGTGCGTATCGATCAACGTTTTACCCGCGACCTGGATGCGGTCAACCAAACCCTGTTTTCGTTTCAAACTAATGGTGGTGATGAGTATGTAGCCCGCGCTATTGACACCGCCGTTGCCCAGCTTGATTGGAGTCATGGTCCTGAGGCATTGCGGATGTTGTTTGTTGCTGGCAACGAGAGTGCTAGCCAGGATCCAAGAATCAGCATTGACTCAGCCGTCCGACGGGCTCTGGATCATGACATCGTGGTCAATACGATTTATTGCGGTGGGCCAACCGATAGTGATGCAGCCGGTTGGGCCAGCGTTGCGGGTTTAGCTCAGGGAATGTACGCCAGTATTGATCAACAAGCCGCCGCGTTGGCGAACATTGCAACGCCAGTGGACGGAGAACTTCTGGCCCTCAATGAAAAGCTCAATAAGACCTATATAGCTTATGGCAAGAAAGGCAAACAAGGTAAGGAGAATCAGTTGAGACAAGATGCCAATGCAGCGAACATGAGCGCTCCTGCGGCTGCCAGCCGAGCAGCGGCTAAGGGCAGTTCGCTCTATCGCGCCAGCAACTGGGATTTACTGGATGCTGTGGCTGGCGGTGTAGCCCTGGAGTCAGTGCCTGAAGCAGAATTGCCAGAAGACCTTAAGGCGATGTCGGAGGAAGACCGTTTAGATTACGTCGAGCAAAAGCGCAGTGAGCGCCAGGCGCTAAAAAGAGAAATCGCACAGCTCAGCGAAGAGCGACAACGCTACATCAGTGAAGCAAAACCGGCAGCTGAAGGAGCAAACGGACTGGATGACGCGATTTCAAAAGGATTGCGTGCAGCGGCAGAAAAGAAAGGCTTTGTGTTCGAGAAAAAGACCGCTGTTGAGTAAAAAAAAGGGGCCAGCGAATATCGCTGGCCCCTGTTATGACGTATTGAGACAGTAAGCCGATCAGCCAGGGACGTGATCAATGACCAAAGCAACCCGGCGGTTAGCGGAACCGGTATCACCCCACTGGCCCGGCGAGACTTGACGGTTGGAATCCTCGCCATAACTCACTGCGCGCACTTGATCACCACTAAGGCCGCCTTCGCTGACCAGATAGGCTCTCGCTGCTTCAGCCCTTTCCATCCCCAGCCACTGATTGTATTCGGCAGATCCTGCCGGGTCCGTGAAACCCTCAACGGTCACCATCACATCAGGATGATGCAGGCGAATGACCTCAGCAAATGCGCCTAGCGCCTCTTTGTCTTGCTCTCGTAACGTTGCGTCGTCGTAGGCAAAATTCGCCGTCATGTCGACGCGTAGACGGCCGGCCAGTTCAGTGATGCGGGCGTTGTAATCTTCAAAGCGAGAAGACAGATCATCGGTGAGTTCGCCAAAACGCGCACCCAACACCGCCAACTCCTCTTGATGGGAACGATCGGAGGCTTTGAGTTCGGCTACTGCGGCGTCGAATTCATCGCGCTTGACGTATTGACTGCACGCGCTAAGTACCAGTGCCAAAACGGCAATTGTGAGTTTTTGACCCGAAATTTTCATGTGGAATTACTCCAGTCTATTCAGTTAGTCGTTGGAGGAAACCGGATGCTACCACGAAGACCGGTTTTCGGCGGTTGACCTGGTTCGTTGCAAATTGACGCCAAATCTGGCTGGCATTTGACGCTTTGTACTGGCAAACGTCGCCTTATGGGTCTTCATCTATTACTTCTAACTCACCGTAGGTGACTTCCCCCATGCGTTGACGAAATTCAAGGACATAGCTGCCTTCAAGTAACTGGAAATACTTTGCCCCAGCCACCTGCCAGGTGTATCCGGTAGCGTCGGCGACCTCAATTCGAACCGCCGAGGATTTTCCTGTGCGCGAGCCGGTGATTTTTCGTTTCTCCTTTCGCACCCAGGCCTCACGGCGTTTGATCGCGGCAAGGTCACCAAATTCTTCATTGATTTCCTCAAACCTATCGTTTGCCAGGGGCACCTCTTCCGGCTTCAGTTGAGCCATGACTTGATCTCTGGCTGAAACTGCTTCTGGGTCTCCATGGGTTGCCGCTAACTTGAGCCATGCGTAGCCAAGAGGCCAGTCCAATTCCGTTCCAACTCCTTTTACGTACATCATCCCAAGCATTTTCTGCGCTGCTTTGTTGCCAAAGCGCGCGGAATCTTCAAAGTTACTCATGGCGTCAATGGTTGAACCTTTTTTCAGCGCGTGGGCGCCTTCTTGAAGATTGCGTAGGTCGGGTGTTTCAAATACCGGTTCACCCGCAGCCAGTACCTGGCAAAAAACGGTGCTCAGCATAAAGAATGCTGAAACTGCGGTTAGAGTTCGACGGATGTCATTCATGGTAGTCTCCTGGGTGTCACCGGAATCTATTCCCGATAGTCTGTGTGCTCCAGTACCAAAAGTCACCTTTTGTTTAACGTCGAGGTTTATGGGATGAGGTGAGGTCATCGCAGATTGGTCAGAAATACCCCCGTATTGTGTCAACAATCGTCAACAGGCCGCCAATTTTGAGGCCAGCGTGAGCGCAGTCACATATCCTCACCATTCGATCGGCGATTCTTGGTTCACTGGCGCTGCGGTGCTGGTAGGGCGAATGGATTCGCCACAATTACAAGGATGTTTTACTTGGGGTTGTTGGTGTTGCCGATTGTCTTGTGAAGCGCATGGATTGCCTCCTCCGCGCTTCCACTTTATCGGTCTGCGCGAGAGATCACACCCCATTTCTCGCGCAGGCCTTTTTTTTGCTTTTTTTTCAGTTGATCTAAGAGGCTGCTGGAAAGATCAGCGATTCCCGCTTCAATTACCGCAATAACCAAGATGTCACAATGCGTCGGCCCAACTATCATCATGTCCTCAGATCAGAGCGACCAAGATGACCGAAACCGATACTAGCCCGCCCAGTTTGAGCCAACGCCAGCGCCAGGCGATCGCCTCGGTATGTCGTATGATCGAGCAGGCCGCCCAGATGCCAACACTTGAGCAGATGGCAGCCGTCGCCCATTTAAGCCGATATCATTTTCAGCGGCTGTTCAAAAAAGCCTTGGGTATCTCGCCCAAAGCCTACTGGGAGGCTCAGCGCCAGCAGCGGATAAGAACCTTACTGCCCGAAAGCGATAGTGTTACTGAAGCCGTCTATGCATCGGGATACAACTCAGGCGCGCGTTTTTACGCCACGGCCGCCAAAACCTTGGGGATGAAGCCAGCAGATTTTAAGGCCGGTGGGCCGGGGCATGAGATTCACTTTGCTATTGGCAAGTGCTCTCTTGGTGAAATTTTGGTGGCAGCCACTGAGCGTGGCGTGTGTGCCATAAGCCTTGGTGACGATCCGCAGCGGTTGTTAGACGAGCTTCAACAGCGATTTTCCCACGCCTCATTGCGGGGTGCCGACAGCGACTTTGAGCAGGTGGTTGCTCGTGTTGTGGGTTTTGTGGAGCAGACGGAAACCGCGCTGGATTTACCATTGGATATTCAAGGTACGGCGTTTCAACAGAGAGTCTGGCTGGCGTTAACAAAAATACCTGTGGGACAAACACGCAGTTATGCACAAATCGGCCAGGCTATTGGCAAGCCCACGGCGGCTCGAGCCGTTGCTGCTGCTTGCGCTGCCAATCCACTGGCCGTTGCAATCCCTTGTCACCGGGTGGTGCGCTCCGATGGGGGGCTGTCTGGCTATCGCTGGGGGGTGGAACGAAAAGCTGAGTTACTGCGCAGGGAGTCCTCTGGAGCCTAGCAGGGTGTTGAAAAAAGCCATCCTTGGCTTTTTCACCATCGAGAACGACCAATGTCATTTTCCGTTCTTTCACAATTTCGATGACTCGCGGTCAATGAATAGGTCGGTGCACCCATGTGCCAAGCGCAGATACTTTGATCGCCGATTTTTTCAACGAGCAGCTAGTCGAAAGTTGTGCCTCTAGGGATTTTTTACGCCTGCAAGTTACTCCGCCGCAAACAATGCCTGGGCCCTAGCAACTCGCCGCTCAGGGGATTCCGATAAGGCAGCCGGAGGGAGGGCATCCACCGCAGCAACCCGGGTAGCAAGGCCAGCGCCGTTGGCAATTTGAATGGCCAAGCCGGGCCTAGCATTGAGTTCCAATAGCAGCGGCCCTTTGTTCACGTCCAGCACAATGTCAGCACCCAGATAACCTAAACCGGTGGCGTCGTAACACCTTGCCGACAGGTTTAGCATTTTTGCCCAGTCGGGGATCTTGATTTGCAGCAAATCTGCCCCTGAATCAGGATGATGGGTGACCAAGTGGGTGAACTGTACAGCGTTGATTGAACGACCCGTTGCCATACATATACCCACACCCACTGCGCCTTGGTGCAGATTGGCTTTGCCATCGGACTCCCGGGTCGACAGCCGCATCATGGCCATAATGGGAATGCCGCGGTACACAATAATACGGATGTCTGGTACGCCTTCTACCGATAAATCGTCATAAACTGGGTCAGGTCTGATCAACTCTTCGATGACCGCAACGTCCGGGCTTCCACCTAAGCTAAACAGTCCCGACAATATGTTGTTTACATGATGGCGGATGTCACGAAGCCGCAAACTTGCGCCGCTTGGCTTGATGAACTGTCCGGGACGTCGGTCGGTAATCACCAGGATGCCTTTGCCGCCGCTTCCCTTAGCGGGTTTGATGGCAAATCCTTCTTGTCTGGCAAGAATTTTCGGCAGGCCACGAATTTGATACTGGCTGTCAATGGCATGAATCAATCCGGGCACGGGAATGTCATTTTGCTCAGCCAATTGTTTGGTCTTGAGTTTGTTATCGACCAGCGGGTAAAGACGGCGAGAATTGTATTTCGCAATGAGCTCAATGTTACGTCCATTCATGCCCACAATTCCGCGCTCGCGCAGCGCGCGGCGGGAGGCCAGCAGGTTACCCAGCAACCCGCCCACCTCAGCTCTCGGGAGTCTTGCTGGTGACCGCCATGGCACGGAACCGGTGCAATTCAAGCAGGCGGTATCCACTGTAGTTACCGAGCAAAATAATCAGCGCCAGAATCACTAGCTGTAGGCCAATGAAGTTGAAGCTCAGATGGCGAATCCAGGGGCTGGTCATGGCCAGGTACGCACAGACCGCAGTGAGAAGGCTGCCTGAACCCTGCACGGCAACCTCTTTCCAACCTTCTTCTTCCCATAAGATCGACATACGTTCGACGGTCCAGGACAAAATAATCATCGGGAAGAAGGTGATTTTCAGGCCTTCGGTTAAACCCACTTCGTAACTGAAAACGGCAAACAGGGCGATGATGGCAATCACTGTAATAATTACCGAGGAAATTCGTGCCACCAACAACAAGTTCAAGTGGGACATGTAGCTGCGAATCATCAGCCCTACGGTTACTACCAGCAGGAATCCAATGAGACCTGTGACGAGACTGGTTTCGATAAATGCCAACGCGATGAGCACCGGCATGAATGTGCCGGAGGTGCGAAGACCCACCAGTATTCTCAGCAGGCATACCACCAGCGCACCAACCGGCAGCAGCAAAATGGTCTTAAACATTGCCTGCTCTTCAATAGGCAGGGCGTGGATCGAAAATCCAAGCCAGTCGTTCGCTTCGCCTAGGGCGCTGGCGAGCTGGCCGTAGTTGGTCACTTCAGATCGAATCATAGAAAAACTCAGATCCGACCCGGAACCGCCCACCACTTCCAGTGAGAACCCCCGCGAGGGTTGCCATAACAGTAGCGGCTGATTAGCGTCTGAGCCATCGTCATCCACATTGAAGACCTGACTTTCATTGTCAGACCAGACCCGCAGCAGGGGTTTCAAGCGCTGGCGACGACGGCCGTCTTCCAGATTGAGTCCGAATACTACCGCTGCTGGAATATCGCGACTTTGCAGCATGTCGGCCAGCAGATCCGGTAGATTTTCTTGGCCCACGCTATTGAGTAACAACTGGATATCCTGGGCTTTGTCTGCGCTGGTGAATTGTGCGACTAGCTGCTGGGCAAAGGTAAATGCATCTGCCGATTGTTGAAACGCCAGATCACTAATAGCGTTGACGGCGGTAGCGTAGGGTTCTTCCCAGGATATGGACTTCAGAGAAGGTGCCGGCGGCGACGGATAGTCACCGGCGCCTGAATTTCGCTGTAAGATCTCTGCCCGATAGTAAAGCTGTTGGGAGCCATTGGCCTCCCGGGTTGTCCATTGTGCAGTGGGCGCGCCGCCCTCATCCAGAAACGCCAAACCATAGCCTGGTGAGGCGCCACTTTCATCTAGAACACTAAAGCCTTGCTGGTTAACGGGTCTGAGTAACGTCACTTTGGCCGGGCCGCCACTGCCTTGGAAGTCCACCGCCGCCTCGATAGACCAAATGAGTTTTTCTTCACCGGGGAACCAAGGTACTTCGGCCACGTAGTGCCGATAGAAAGACATTCCCAGTCCCACCGTCACCAAAATTGTAACCAGAGCAAACAGGGATAAATAGCGACTGCGCCGAGAAGCAACACTCATGGCGATTGGTACTTTCCATGGACGTAAGACCTGGCAACGTCAACCAGATAAAGGTCTAACAAAAATGCGCGGCCCAGCAAAACCGGGTAGGTCATTTTGCTACGGTCGGCGAGAGTGAATTCTGTGGTTTGCAACTGCTCACCAAGGCGCACGGTCATTTCTACCGATACCCGTCTTTCTGGTTTTGTCACGCCAGCCTGGCGAATCAAAACGGTGCGGACGATGGGTAACTCCAGTTCGATGGTTTCGGTTTCGCTGGTCTCATCGGGGTTGTCATGTTGAAAAGTGAATCGAACCCAATCCTTACCGTCACGCTCAAATTCCATGATCTGCGATGCGCTCAGCGAAGAGGTCTCAGCGCCGCTATCGACTCTGGCTCGAAAATGGCTGCCGGGTGGCTCCATGAAAATCCACTCCAAACTGCCAATCACCTCTTTCTCATCCTGCGCCGAGGGTTGAGGCTCGGGGCATTGTGGGGTGGGTACCTCAGCAGGTCTTGCCAATTTTTTCACCGTAGCATTGATCTGGTCGGCATGACGTTCAAGGTTGCCTTCAAGGCTATCCAGTAAGGGGTGTGCAAGTTCCAGACTCTCCAGCAGTTGGCCGCACAAGCTTTGGGCCGTTTCCGCGTTGCTGGGGAAGCTTGGCGGCGCCACTGGGTTGCTAGTAGATACCGCAATGGAGCCGGGCGTTGGCGTGGGTTTGGCGGGCAGTTTTACGGCCGCACAACCGCTAAGGGTGGCCGCGATGGCTAGAAGACTTGCCTGTCGAAATAAAACCGGCCATCTCTCTGAGAAAGTCAGCGGGTCGATCCAACGGTCTAACAGCATATCTGACCGAAGCATAACTTCTCCTAGGTAAATAAACGGTTAGGGAGGCTAAGCCTATATGGGCAGCCAATTTGGGATAAAAATAATGGCTTCGAGTCCTCGCGATTTGGATTCGCTTTTGCTCGTCCGTCCGGATTATGGCATAACCAAGCAGGGGAAAACGTTGTTCGTTTAGATTTCCTATCGGTGAGCAGTTTTTTATCAATTTTTCAGGGGATTACCGCCGCTATGGCTTCACCAACGCCACCCGTCGCCAGACCGCCTTCCGCGGATGCCGGCGGCAGGACTACACGGTTGGGCTGGACCGATTCGCTGCGAATTCTATATCCCTATTTTGCCGAAAATTTTCTGGAACAGGTTCGTAGCGTTTGGTTCATTGTTGCGTACTTAATGGTGTTTCAAATTCTGGTGCTGGGTCTACCCATTGTCTACGCCAGCATGATTGGTGTAGGCATAGTCATCGTCGCGGTCGGCTTGATGTTTTTTATGGAAGGCCTACGGCTAGGCTTAATGCCCCTGGGGGAAACCATTGGTGCGGTTTTGCCGCGCAACTCTTCGCTGCCGGTGATTTTGGGTTTCGCCTTCGTCTTGGGACTAGGCGCGACCTTTGCTGAGCCTGCGATCTCAGTGTTGAAGGCGGCAGGTTCCGGCGTTCAGCCCCAGCAGGCGCCGCTGCTTTATAGTTTATTAAACGATTTTGCTGGGCAATTAGTGACCGCCGTGGGGATTGGTGTAGGTTTAGCCGTGCTCCTTGGGGTATTGAGGTTTTTCTATGGTTGGTCGCTGAAAGTGCTGATCATCCCGGGCGTTCTTATTTTGTGTGGTTTAACAGCCGCAATGAATCTTAACCCGGTCACCCAGCCTATTTTGGCGTTGGCCTGGGACTGCGGTGCGGTGACGACCGGGCCGGTGACAGTGCCGCTGGTGTTAGCCCTTGGGGTTGGGGTTTGTCGCATGATTGGAAGCGGTAACTCCCGCAATGCCGGGTTTGGGATTGTGACCCTGGCGTCTTTGTTTCCCATCCTTGCGGTACTACTACTAGGCCTATTTCATTTCCAGGCCGAGGACTACTGGGGCGCTGAAAACCACCAAGAGGCCACTGCCGCTGACGTGTTGATGGTCAATACATCGTCCACCAGCGGACAAGATCACGGGCTTATCAGCGACGACGAGTTTGCTCAGTTCCTTGAAGACCGCAATGCTCTGGAAAATTTGGACATTCGATTTGAAGGCGGTACGCCGGTTTTGAGAGACGGCGAAATCGTCCTGGAAAACCCAACGGTTGTGTTGTCACGGCCGGTGGTTGAGCGACCGAGAATGGTCAGTGACGCTCAGTGGGATCAGGACAAAAATGTCCTCCAGGGATTTTCTCAAGCGTTGCTGGAATCGCTGCGGGCCATTGTGCCCCTGTGTCTGTTTCTGTTCTTGACCCTTCGAATAATCTTACGAGAACGAATTCAACGGATTGATGAAATAGCCATTGGGGTCGGTTTTGCCGTGCTGGGCATGTGCCTGTTTGTGCTGGGTATCTCGCTAGGACTGACCCCCCTTGGCACGCAGTTAGGCGCCAATGTGCCGGGTACTTTTGCCGCGATTACTCCTTGGGGTATGCAGGGTACAGAGGGGCCACTGTTTGAATCGAATAACGTTGGCAAAGCTCTGGCAGCGTTGTTCGGCTTTTTCTTAGGCTATGGCGCAACCTTAGCTGAACCCGCCCTCAATGCACTGGGCAATACGGTAGAAAAAATCACCGTCGGTGCGTTTAAGAAGAAATTGTTGATGCAGTCGGTTGCCGTTGGCGTCGGAATGGGAATCGCGGCAGGCGTATGCAAAATTGCTTACAACATACCTTTGGCCTGGTTGCTGCTGCCTTGTTACTTAGGTTTGTTGGTATTAACGATCATATCTTCTGAGGAGTTTGTTAATTTCGGCTGGGATAGTGCAGGGGTCACCACTGGCCCTATCACCGTGCCACTGGTGTTGGCCATGGGACTGGGGATTGGCGCTAACGTACCCGGTGTGATTGATGGGTTTGGCATACTCGCCCTAGCATCCGTGGGCCCTATTATCACGGTGCTCACCATCGGTAGGCTGGTGGCCAGACGGCAGGCCCGAGAAACTGTGCCAAGCGCAGACCCGAAGCCCGCATGACCGCCATTATCCACAACAAGAAAATTTCTGTGGTGACCGCGCTACTTCCTCGGGGTTCGGCGGAGCCAGTGATGGAACGAGTCTTTAACGAAGGCGATCCCAACGTGCTGCTGGTAAGCGCTCGGGGAACGTTGGTTAAAGACCGTTGGTATCACTCGTTAATTCCCACCATCAGTCCGGAAAAAGCGCTTTTGCAATTTTTTGTGCCCGACCCGGAAGTTGATCACATTGTGGAAGAAATTATCGACAGCGGCGGGCTGCAGCAAACCGGTGCGGGTGCGGTATTCTCGGTGCCTTGCGATGATTTTTCCTACACAGACGACTTTTCCCTGTGGTCTGGTGGCGCAGATTTCGACGATGCGCCAGACGCGTCTGATGGCTTAAAAGAAAACCTGACAGCCATATTTTGTATCGTTCAACCAGAACAGACCGATGTCATCGCGCGCGCTGCATTGCAGACCGGTAGCCATGGGCCAATTATTCATTACTGCGAAGGCCGCGGCCTGCGCGATCGCCTGGGTTGGCTGAAAATCACCAAGAAGAACACCAAAGAAGTGATGGTGGTTGTGGTGGATAACGCGGACGCTGACGCGGTGGTAGAAGCGATGGTTGCCGCCGGGCGTATTGATACACCGGGCAGAGGCTTTTTGTACCGGATGCCGGTGCAGAAAGGGTTGGTGAGCATTGCCAGTACCTTTGGTGGCCGCCGGCAAGCGGCAACCATGCAGCAGTTAATCGCTGCGATCGATAGTCTTAAGGGCGGCACCAGTTGGCGTGAGCAAAGCGTTTACCAGGGGGCTGCCGCGCGAGGCGCTGGGCTCAATTTGTTTGGCAAGCTTCGTGAACGGCAGTCTTTGGCAGGCCAAGTCATATTGTCATGCATCAGCACCCGCAAACACGCCGGCGCGGTGATGGATGCAGCACTCGGCGCTGGCGCACCGGGGGCAAACGCCAGCCAAGCAAAATTTATTGAAGCCGACGCCGAACGTAATAGTCATGGGGTGCGGATTAATGTTGAGCGAAGCATTATTCACACCATCTTGCCTGCTGAGCAGTTGGAGCCTGTGCGCGACGCGCTCATTGAAACAGTGGAAGCACTGGAAATGACCAATGCCTGTGTCTATTCACAACCGGTCACCCGGGTTCATACCTACATTCAGCCCTCAAGCTGAACGAGCATATTGGGAAGTTTCCTTGTTGAAAAATTCCGACCGGTCAGGTCAGCCAGCGATGGTTAATTTCTCAGAGATGGATCGGGCGTTTGATAGAGAGCATATCTGGCACCCCTATACCTCGATGAATGAACCCTTGCCGGTGTATCCGGTGGTGGCTGCCAGTGGCGTTCGATTACAACTAGATGATGGACGCCAACTCATTGACGGGATGTCTTCCTGGTGGGCGGCGATCCATGGCTATAACCATCCGGTGCTTAACCAGGCGTTAGCCACACAGACTGATTGCATGGCGCACGTGATGTTCGGGGGCATAACCCACCGGCCAGCGGTTGACTTGGCTAGACGGTTGCTTGATTTGACCCCAGCCCCTCTACGCCACGTGTTTTTCTGTGATTCAGGCTCCGTCGCCGTGGAAGTGGCGATTAAAATGGCTTTCCAATACTGGTTTGCCAATGGTGCGAAGGAACGCAGTCAGCTGTTGACAGTGCGTTCCGGATACCATGGCGATACTTTCCAGGCGATGTCAGTGTGTGACCCAGTGACTGGCATGCATGAGATTTTTTCTGAGGCATTGCCCAAACGTATCTTTGCCCCTAGCCCTCGTTGCCGTTACGAAGATCCCTTTGACGAAGCGGATTTTGCGCCTATGGCGGAACTAGCCAAGGCCCACCATAAGCAACTGGCTGCAATAATTTTAGAGCCGATAGTGGAAGTGGCGATTAAAATGGCTTTCCAATACTGGTTTGCCAATGGTGCGAAGGAACGCAGTCAGCTGTTGACAGTGCGTTCCGGATACCATGGCGATACTTTCCAGGCGATGTCAGTGTGTGACCCAGTGACTGGCATGCATGAGATTTTTTCTGAGGCATTGCCCAAACGTATCTTTGCCCCTAGCCCTCGTTGCCGTTACGAAGATCCCTTTGACGAAGCGGATTTTGCGCCTATGGCGGAACTAGCCAAGGCCCACCATAAGCAACTGGCTGCAATAATTTTAGAGCCGATAGTGCAGGGTGCCGGTGGCATGTGGTTTTACCATCCAGAATATCTTCGCCGGGTCAGGGATCTGTGTGACGAGCTGGATATACTGCTGATCGCCGATGAAATCGCAACCGGTTTTGGCCGCAGCGGGCGGATGTTTGCTTGCGAGCATGCCGACATAGCGCCGGATATCTTGTGTCTTGGTAAAGCGTTAACTGGCGGCTATCTATCTTTGGCAGCCACCCTGGCCAGCACGCGAGTGGCCCAGGGCATATCCCGAAGTGAACTCAATGGCGGGGTTTTGATGCATGGACCCACCTATATGGGTAACCCACTGTCCTGTGCGGTGGCCTGCGCGAGTATTGATTTGTTGCTAGAAGGCATGGGGCCGTTGAGCTGGCAACAGAACGTGGAACGGATTCACTCCGCGTTGACCGCGGGGCTTGCACCTTGCGCTGAGATGACAGGTGTGGCCGATGTAAGAACGATGGGTGCCATTGGCGTCGTTGAAATGCGTGAGCCGGTGAATGTCGCCGATATTCAGGCAGCCTTGGTGAATCACGGGGTGTGGGTGCGGCCCTTTGGGAAGCTAGTTTATTTGATGCCGCCCTATGTGATGAGCGACGAGGACTTAGCCACCTTGTGTGGCGCCATCGTGCAGGTGGTAAGCTCAGTCGGCGCCTGAGTCTAGCCTAATGACCTCTGCGCTATCGGAGGTGCTATAGGTTTTGTCGGCTGCATTGCTTGTGCGGATGTGCACGTCCCGTTGGGGAAAGGGTATCTCGATCCCCGCTTCGCTCAGGCCGGTTTCAAGCTCCCACATGTAAGCCGCACGGGCCCGTCCTGGGCGTTGAACACCACTTCGAGTTACCCATACCAGGAGCTGGAAATCCAGTGAGTTATCGCCGAAATTAATTAGCCGTAGTTGAGGGCCGTGGGCCGGCATGTGCTTGAGGGTATAGTCCACCCGTTCACAGGCTGCCAGGGCCACGCTTTTCACAAGCTCTTTGTCCGTGCCGTAAGCCACGCCAAACTCAACTCTCAGACGGGCAAATCCTTCCACCATGGTCCAATTCACTAGCCGGGTGCTAACGAACTCTGAGTTGGGCACAACTACATCCACATTGTCGTTGGTGTTAATTCGGGTTGCTCGCACGCTGATTGCTCGCACCGTTCCGCGCAATCCCGAGTCCAGTTCCACATAGTCGCCAACCTTTAAGCTGCGATCGAACAACAAGATTAGCCCGGAGACAAAGTTATTGACGGTGGTCTGAAGACCAAAACCAATACCCACTGACAGAGCACCGGCAATCAGCGCGATAGAGGTAAAGTCCAGGCCCAGAGAGGACAGGCCAATCAGCGTACCGATAGTAATGATGAGGTAATGCAGAATTCTACTGGCCGCGTACAGCGAATGGGTTTGGGTGATGTGGCGGCGGTCTTTCATCCGCTGCAGCGCTTTTCTCACCAGCCAGGATAGAACATAGGTGACGGTTAGGATCAGCAGAACTTTCAGTAATTCGCCTAAGGTGACGGGATCATCACCGATGTGGAAGGGCGTTAGGTTGACCCATTGGCTAGCGGTATCCCGGGCTTGGTGGAGCCCCAGTTTGATGCTAAGCCATATGCTGGCCCAGCCGCTATTGGCACCTACCAGTTCGCGGGAAAGCAACTCGTCCATCAGCCGCTCCTGGGATAGCAAGCTGCTCAGTTCCCGAATACGGCTCAAGTTGTTGACCGCCAACTCCCGAGCCTGTTGATCGGCGTTTCTAAGGTCCCTGGCTCTGGCGGTAATGGCGTCGCTGGGGGGTTCCAACAAAAATGACACAGTGAGCCGTTGCCAGCCGCTGAATTCTCCTTCGCTGGTTTCCAGCAGTGACCGTAGCGCATCCAGGTGTCTTTCTAGCTCTCCCACTGCCACCTTTGTCTCACCCTGGGATTTATGCCACAGGAGCACGCCGAGTTGACGCATTCGGGTCAACTCAAGTTGGGTGGTTTCGATCAGTGCCGATAGGAGCTGCTGTTGGGTGAGCTGGGCTCTTACTTGGCCCTCCGGGCTGGTCTCATCGGCTTCGAGCATTTCTCGCCGGCGCACATCCAGTCGGGTCTGGGCCTGTTCCAATGAGGTCAGAATCGAATTTAGTTCTTGCTCAACGGACTCTTTCTCAAATCCTTCAACGGACAAGTTGGTTCTTGCCACCACCAGCTGCTGACGGTATTGGTTGGCTTCTTGCTCCAAGTGTGCCCGTCGATCCTCTGCCCGCGCGTCCCGCAACTCCAGTACTGCCAACTCGGCTCGGCTGGCTATGGCATCGATACCGGTTCTAAGGGCGCCAATGGAGCCTTCGTTTTGCGCTCGGTGTTGCAATACATCGGCGTCATAGCGACTGCGAGAGCGGGCCAGAAGGTCCTTAGAGCCACTGAGATTTTCATTCAGATCGGTGAGCGCAATTTCCCGGTCGCGAATTTCATCGGCGGTGTGGAAAAGGTCTTCGAGTGTAAAGGCACCGTCAGTACGCACGGTGATGTCACGAATATCTGGCACGCGTTTGAGTTCTTCCAGATAGGCATCCAGTCGATCCTTGGCTAGATCGCCTGCCTGGGGAATTTCTCCTAGATCTTCAACGGACAGTGATAGCACTGCATTGTCTACGGCCTGCTTAAGCTCATTGACTCGATTGTCGGTATCGGCTTCCACGCCGGTAACCGCATTCCACCAGCCTGGCTGCAAACTGGCCGGTTTAGGCAGCGGTATGGTCTCCGGTTCAGCATCGCCGCCACCAAGGGGCAACGACTGGGCTTGCGTCGTCTGGAAACCAAAGGACATTACAGCGGCTAACGCGAGCAGGAAAAAACGCTGCGTTAACGATGAGGTGCGAGTGCAAGAGGTTGTCGGAACCATGGATTAAGAATAGCACCACTGTCAGCTTGGGATGAATGCCTAAGCAAACATTATCCTTACTGACACCACCAATTGGGCATTGAGTCGGTCATAGTTGGCGCAGTAGTACCTGGCTCAATTGGTATTGGAAGCTTGAGCGCTCAATCTGGCTGTCGATCAATGTACGTCTTTGGCTCAGTAGTTGGCCGATGAGTTGTTGCAGCTGGGCGCGCTCAGCGCGAATTTCCCCGAGGCTTTGAGACAGCTCTTGTTCGCTCATGCTGCGCATACTTTCTGGCAGAAATTCAATGTCAATGTCCTGCAACGATGTGTCACCCGCTGCCAAATCCTGAATCAGATCGCCCGGTTCATGGAGTACTCGCCCTGATGCCTGCCCAAAAGCCAACCGCTCAATCTGTTGACTGTCGCTGAGGGATTCCAATTCGCCAGTTAATTCATCGATTCTCGATTGCTGTGCTGGGTCTCCGTAAAGTAACAGGGAGGAATTCAAGCGGTGGCTGAGGGCAATCAGGTCCTGATCCATGGGAGTGGTGGGCGGAGCATTGGAATGGGCATTAGCCAGCTCCAGCAGGCTACCTGTGCCATTTTCTTCGATGGCGCGAAAACTCTTGCGGGCATTTTGATCGTCGCCGATGAGTACCGGATTGATAACAATGTTGGCGGCTGCTGCCAGGCGAGCGATTTCCGGATATTGGGGTTCGTCGGGATAGTGACTAGGCGGCGCGTCGCCGATCAAAAAAATGACTCGCAGTGTATCGCTTGCCTGATCCCAACCCGCCAACTGCACCGTTTCTATTAACGCTTGATGGACCGCCTCGGGAGTATCCCCACCACCGCCGGCTTCCAGTGCCTTCAGGTCTCCATGGATGTCATCGATGTTTTCTGTCAGTTTCGATAATCGGGTCACATAGTCGTCTCCGCGGTCGCGATAGGCCATCAGGCAAAGACGAAGGTCCGGCTGTTCGCCGGCGCGGATAATTTCGTTGGCAATAAACCAGACTTTTTCTTTGGCGGTATGAATCGCCGCTGACATTGAGCCCGTCGTGTCCAGCACAAAACACACGTCGACCTTCTGGTAGGTCGCAGCGTAGGTCATGGGAGCTAATGGAAGTAGCCAAAAAAACGTCCAGGCGATGGCCATGATCCGCATCGTTTGATCCTCTGTGATAAATCGGAGGACACATGGTGAAAGAGGTTTCAGACCATGGGCTGACATTGTGCGGGCAGTTATGTGGCGGTGAGGGTTTTACCCCTTACCTAGCAAATCGATTGATCGCCTGAATAATTTTCCGCTTCCCGTTCGGTATTTAAATCGTCACGAAGATAGGTCAATCGATCTTTTGGCATCGACAAAGCCGATGCTGCAGATGGCCTTTCTCGGAGGACCCTTGAAAAAAGTGGTTGTTGTTCCCATCTTCTACTTCGTGGTTGCCGTAAGGGACCACTGCACGGTCGCACGCGTTTGTGGGCCATTTACAACCTATTGCTTCTTAGGAGAATAGTATGACTACGTTTGATTTAAGCCCTCTTTATCGGTCTGCCATTGGTTTTGAGCGGATGGCTAACTTGTTGAGTAATGCCAGCCGATCCGAACAGGGCGGCAGCTTTCCCCCTTACAACATCGAATCCACCGGTGATGACCAATACCGAATCACCATGGCGGTAGCAGGTTTCGCCGAGGAAGATTTAGACATTACTTCTGAACAAAACACCCTAACCGTTGTTGGTGGCAGCAAGGCAAGAGAGGAAAAACGCGAGTTTTTGTATCGCGGCATTGCCGAGCGAAATTTTGAACGACGCTTCCAATTGGCAGACCACGTGCGGGTGAATGGCGCGCGACTAGAAAATGGCTTGCTCCACATCGACCTGGTCCGAGAGGTACCGGAGGCGATGAAACCTCAAAAGATCCAGATTGGGGGTTCGGCACAAGTCATAGAAGGTAAGCAGTCCGCTGCAGCCTAGGCCAAAATACTGGCCAATTGAGCATTAACCAGATCAAAAGGGCGTCCTCGGACGCCCTTTTTTTATGCCATTTTTTACCACTCTACGTACTCGGTGAAGAATAGGGCGCCTGTAAGTGTCTGATTTGCCGATTGACCTTATGCACACCCGGATCTGGCCCGTCACAAAGCTGTAACAACTGTGACGGGTGCCTCAGGAGGTCAGTCCAGTGTTTCGTAAGCTTCTGATAAATAAGAGATAAATCAATTGAACAAAAATTGACCAATGCGGCTCGGAATCAACGGTTATGCAATTTTAACGGTCCAATAACTGAGGATTTCCACAATGTTATCCACAGGCTTTGTGGAAAAAATCGAAAAGTTGACTATGAATAATCGGTTACGTGCGTTATCCAACAACTGGCGTTAACAAAATGAGCTAACTGTCACCGCCGAAGGCGCAGCGGTGCTGGTAAACTCTTGTTGTCATGAGAAACACCTATACCGATCTGTTGAAAATGCTTGAAGCCCTGCGCCAGGAGCTGGTGACCACCACCTTGGATGCTCAACAAGCCGCTGAGCTGGCCGGGGTGATTCAAGCCATTGAAGCGCGCGTATATGGCTCTGAATCCAGAGCGCAAAGCGTCGCAGACGATCACCCTGAACGGGTCTCGGAACCTCAACCCTCATCACCAAGGGTTCAGCAACACCTTATCGATGAATTGAGCCGAGAAGCCACCGCGCTGGAGGTCCAAGACCCAGATACCGTGGCGACCGTTCGAACGCTTATCAGCCTGCTGTCTAATCTGGGGATCTGACATGCCATCCAGTGATTATCAAATCGTGTTCCGCGGTCGAATAGTGCCGGGCGTGGACGAGCAAACGGCCCGTGCCACCTTGGCTAGGCTTTTCAAGACTGACATTGCGAGCATCGAACGGCTATTTAATGGCCAGCGTCAGATCCTGAAAAAAGGCCTCGCCCGAGAGCAAGCGGATAAGTACCGTGCGGCGCTGCGAGGAGGGTTAATGGTCTCGGTGGTCAGCGAAGAGACCCAACGCCAGGCGCAGATCACGGAAACCCAGGCTGAGGCGCCTGTGGTTGCGCCGGACACGTCTGCCGATTCTGGCACTCGGGCAAGCTTTGCCATTGACGATCCGTCGGCTCAGAAAACCGGCCAAAAAGCCGTATTTGCCGTCGACGACAGCGAGCCAGCGACTGCCGCAGTTGAGACCCAGGCGGAACAGAAGCTTGACCAATCGTCCAACGTATCGGAAGAGCCGTTGTCCCCGGTGCCAGACAATCCGCCCCAAGTGCCATCGGCCCCGGATACAGTGAGCGACTCCCTAGCACCGGTCGGCGCCCAGCTGGTGGAACACGAGCCTCAGCCTTCGGTGACCTTTGATCTGGCAGACATCGAATTGGCCGAAGAGGGCAGCATTGTTGACGACACGCCATTGCCGCCAAAGCTAGACCTTGATACCAGCGAGCTAAGCGCCAGTGATGAGTTTGCCGCGTTGGACATTGCGCCGTCGCCGCCGCCGCCTGAGATGGACTTGGCGGGCCTAAGTATCGCTGAGGACGAGGCGCCAGTCGATGGCAGGCAATTGCCAGCTGCGCCGACCATCGACGTCAGTGAACTATCGTTAACGGATAACGTGGGTGCCCTGGACTCTCAGCCAGTTAGGCCTGCGCCAGCCATTGATACTAGCCATCTTTCGTTAGATTAACGGTCATAGCTAACGGAATTTATTGGGTTTTGACCACACAGCGATACGTCTGGTATGTAAGGAAAGCTCAAAAAACCGGTCTACTTAACTAACACGGAAGTCGTAAGGGAAATCTGTATGAATCGTCGCCAATTAATCGCTAGCGCTGCATTTGCTGTCACTGGAACACTCAGTGCCAGCGGGTGGGCTCTCAGTCAGCGGAGAACTGCCTTGTCAGACAACGATATCGAAGCCATGAACCAGCGCTGGGAATCATTCCTTCCTGCCGATCATGGATTGGACTTCAACCTCCAAAGCGTGACGTTTAGCGCCGATGAGTGGCGCGCTCGGCTGGACTCCGACTTGGCCTTTCAAGTGCTCAGGAAAGAGGGCACGGAAAGAGCAGGGACCCACCCCTACAACGTGGAGAAACGGGCTGGGGTATTTGCTTGCGCGGGCTGTAAGTTACCCTTGTTTACCTCCGAGATGAAATACGACAGTGGCACAGGTTGGCCCAGTTATTTCACCCATATTCCTGGCCACATCGCGACAAAAAGAGACTTCAAGCTGGTTTGGCCGCGGACCGAATATCACTGCGTGCGCTGCGAAGGCCATCAAGGCCATGTGTTTGATGATGGGCCGGAGCCAACCGGGCAACGGTTTTGTAACAACGGTGTTGCCTTGACCTTTATTCCGCAAACCCCTTAGCGGGTTTAACTGGAGGTTGAAAGGTGGGTTTGCTTAGCGGCGTGGCGACACGACCGCCAAGCAGGTCCACCTTCAGACTAAAGGGACTATCAAAATTTGCCGTTTGGTCAGCCTAGCGCTCCATCCACTGAAATAGATATTCATCTGCTGCGTCTGAATCCATGACTACCAGCGCCTCAAGTAGGCGTCGTTTAAATGGGAGGTCGGTTTCGGTTTCCAGCGCCTTGATAACCACGGCTTCAGATTCCTGAACTAGCCACGTCTCAATGACCGCGTGTTTCTCCTCCCGATTGCCTTCGCGGTAAATTCGCAGTAACTCTTCATCAGCCTCAACGTCCAGAACAGCCAGCGAACGTATCGCTTCAGCTCGCAGCCCGGGGTCGTCTTCGATCCGTAAAATACCCAGTAAACCCTCCGGATCTTCGCCAACCAGCATGTACTGTTGGGCAATTCGCTTAAGCTCAGGTGAACGAAGGGTCGGGTAAATCTCGGCGATACGATCGGACTTCCCCATGACGCCTAGGGTTTGCAGTGCAATGGCGACCGTTGAGTCCTCACCACTTGTGCTGGCAATGTCCGCAGCAATTTCACTGCCCGAATCTAGGATCATGACCGCTTCCAGCATGGCCCGGTCAATTTCTGGTGATTGCCCTTTTAGTGCTTTGTACAGGTCCACAACCGCGTCACCCTCATCAAGAATGGCCAGGGTTTGAATCGCCTGACGGGAAATTTCCGCGCTAGTGTTTCGGCGCGCGATGGTCAGAACAATATCGGCCCCGGCATCCATGATGACTACCGCTTCCAGGATGGCTCGCATCTCCTCAGTGCTGCTGGCCGTTTCGGCCAACCGGGCTAGCAGGTTGACGCTATCGCGGTCGTCAGCAATACCGAGGCTACGAATGGCGGTTACCCGCAGCTGGGGGTCAGATTCCGATTCGATGATCCCTGCCAGTTGAGAGACATCGCCACTGATCGCCAGCGCTTCCAATACTGCGGCACGCTCACGGGTGCCTGACAGCTCTCCGTAAATGGATTTTAACGTCTGTGTCTGACCCATCGCACCCAAAGAAACAATCCCATGGCGCTGTAAGCTTGGTTCGGGCTCATTTTTGATTAGATGAATTAATTGGCCCGGTTCATCGGCAGCGACATGGGCATCAATCACGGCCTGGCGAACCCTAACGGAACTGCTGCTGCGATAAATTTGAGCGAGCTTCGGCAGCACCGAATCGCCAGAACCCGCGCCCAATAAGTGAATCGCTTGGATCTGTAGTTCCGGTTCGGTGCTGGATACGGCAATATCCATCACCAACTGACTTCCGCGTTCAGTGTCGCTGGAGGCCAGAATAAACAGGAGATGGCGGCGGGTTTCCTGTGATGGATTGTCAGCAAGCTTTTTCTCAATGATCGGCAGTGCCCGGTCTATATCCCGTTCCACAAGCCGAGAAAGGGCATAGATCGTCAGCTGCTCGTGGTCGGCATCGCCAGTTCTCTCTTCCAGTTCGTCAAGCAAGGCCTGAGCATCGTCGGCCCAAGGGCTATCGGGGAACCGGCGAATCATCTGTTTGGCAACGCCTGTTGCCTGTCGGCTTCGACCCATTTGTTGCAGCGCATAAGCGCGCCAATACAAGGACCCATCGATCCGTTCGCGGTTCTCCTGGGCAGACTCAAACAGTTCTATCGCTTTGTTCCATTGTTTATCTCGCAGCGCTTGCTGTCCCAGTTCGTAAACGCTGTCCTGAGCGCTCACAGCATGTGTGACGGCCAGCAGCAGGAAGGTCATTGCGTAAAGGCTTTTCATCATCGGTCCTTAAATTCTAGGAGATTGCGCTTCAGACAGGTTGTTGCGCAGAGTGCGCACCCGAAACAATAGATCTCGATCAACAAAGTCGGCCACCGGGCCCAATTCTTCCTCGCTGCTGGCATTGGCTATTTGCAGCAGCAGGGTTTCCATATCCAGCAACAACTGATTGAGCTGTGGACTCACATCCGACCCGCTGGTGACCCGATACAGTCGGTTGGCGCGCAGCAGAGGTTGGGCGGCGTTGCTGACAGCCAACATATCTGCATCACCCGTAGACTGAGCTGCCGAGCGGGAATTGGCCACTTCGGTCAACAGCAGCTCGGCCTGCTGTAGGTGCCCACTCAGGGCCTGGACTAGCAGGGCCTGACTATCCAAAGAAAGAGAGTCATTGCTACTTGGGTTCAATTTCTGGCCCATCACAAAAGCCAACAGCACAGTGGCAATCAACGCGCCAGCGCCTGCCAAGGAAAAGCGCGGGGTCAATAGTTTTTGGTACCAGGGTGTTGAGGGTTGAGAATGGTCCAGTTCAGGCACCAATTTTTGCCAAACCTCCTGGGCGTAGGTTTTATCAATCTCTGGCAACGGCGCGTTTTCAATCTGGGCCAAGTCTCGACTTAATGCCTCCATTCGTTGCGACAGTTTGTCACTTTGAGCAACCTTAGCGGCTAACGTTGGGTCGTCGTGCTCGCCGTAGTAGAGCATCAGTAAATCGATGTCTTTGATCTCGTCAGATTGGGTGGGTGTCTTATTGATCATGGTGTTCGCTCCGGGTGCCCATTAAGCCAGGGCCTCCAAATGGTCTCGCATCTTATTGACGGCGCGAAAAATCGCCTGTTTACAAGCACTGTTTCGTATCCCTAATAGCTCGCAGATCTCTCGAATGGAATGACCTTCAAAATGCCGCAGTGTGAATGCGCTGCGTTCCATGTCGGTGAGTTTTTGCAGCGCACCGAGGGTTTTGCTGATCAGATCTTGTTGTTCGGCGGGGCAGCTCTGCGCGGCTGCAGCTGCCGGAAGTTCCTCCCCCGAGGACTCAACTTCAACGCGCTGACGGCTTTTCTGCCGGCGCATGTGGTCCAACGCCGTATTTACAGTGATGCGGTGGACCCAGGTGCCAAACCGAGCTCGGCCATCGAATCGGTCTAGGTTCCGGTGGGCCTTGATCCAGGCGTCTTGCACAACATCCTGTGCAGCCGACTCACTGCCGGTCAGTCGCAGCGCCAAACGGTGCATGGCATCGGAGTTTTCGAGCACTAGGGTTCTAAATGCCATTCGGTCGCCCGACTGAGCTTTTTCAACGCAGTTGAGGTCAGTCATTGGATTTAGCGAAGGGGTTTCTGCCATTCATGGGGGTTAGACGCGGTGGCCTCAAGATCGGTTAGCGTCAGCGTCGGCGTGACAGAACACGGGCTGCGTGGTGAAATGCACGGGTACTGATCAGGAGTTTTGCCATGACCCGACATCATAAATCAGCTTCGCCGTTGGCGCTGTGGGTTGCGCTACTAG
>CAZLJY010000013.1:0-41183 GCA_964559945.1 uncultured Gammaproteobacteria bacterium
GTATAGGGCATGTCTTTGCGGCGTTCTAGAATCGGCTGATAGGCGGGTAGGAAGTGGTCTCCGACGCTTCGCATAAGAGCAAAGCTCTGGTCAAAAGACGGTGTGTTTAAGTCATCAAAAAACAGTCCCCCCACGCCACGTGTCTCTGAACGGTGTTTAAGGTAAAAATAGTCGTCACACCATTTTTTATAGCGAGGGTAAACTTCTTCGCCAAAGGGACTGACCGCCTTTCTGGCGGTTTCATGCCAGTGAATGACGTCCTCGTCGTAGGCGTAATAGGGGGTCAGGTCAAAGCCGCCGCCAAACCACCAGATCGGCTCAGTGCCAGGCTTTTCGGCGACAAAAAAACGCACGTTCGCATGGCTGGTAGGGACGTGGGGGTTGCGCGGATGAATGACCAGGGACACGCCCATGGCTTCAAACCCACGGCCAGCCAATTCGGGGCGCTTTTCCGTTGCGCTGCCAGGAAGTTTGTCCCCTCGCACATGGGACATCCCCACGCCGGCCTTTTCCAGCACCGCGCCTTGTTCCAAAATTCGCGATCGCCCACCGCCGCCATTGGCGTGTTGCCATTGGTCCTCACCGAATGATCCGCCGTCCACCGCACCCAGGCTGTCGCAGATCCGTTTTTGCAGGCCGGACAAGTAGGTTTTAACCGCCTCTTTGTTCATCCTTTTCTCAGAATTTTTCCACTGCGTGCATCGCGAATTTCGGTCGGATTTCGACGCCCACCCAAGGCACCATCGACAATGGGTACCGCGAAATCAAAATACTCGTTAACTTGGTCCTGAGTGCAGGCGGGCGCTGCCCCAGAAGGGTTGGCGCTGGTCGACACCAGTGGCATCTGGCAGGCATCCAGGAGCTCACACATGGGTGGGTGACTGGGAATTCTCGCGGCAATCGCGTTATTGCTAGTGATGGATGAGGGCGCTTGATCGGTGGCAGGCAGAATCCAGGTCACCGGTCCTGGCCAGCTGGCGAGAACGGACGGACGATCAATCTGCGCCCAATCAATCCAAAGATCTAACTGGCTGATGGCGCGGGCAATGACAATCATGCCTTTATCCGCGGGTCTGCCCTTAAGGGCCATCACCGCATCAACAGCGGCTTCATTGCAGGGATCGCAGCCGATTCCATAGACCCCTTCTGTGGGATAGGCGATGACGCCGCCCTGGGTCACAAATGGCGCGGCATCCGCCGCCTTAAGTACCGCCATGATTAGGCCGTCTTGGCTTTCTTCTTCTTGGCAGCGCGTTTTTTACCGCGCTTTTTACGCGCAGGAGCTGCGGCGATAATTTCTTCGCATTCAGTGAGTGTTAGGGATTCGGGTTCCCGGTCCTTGGGGATCTTGCCGTTCTTTTTGCCATCGGTAACGTAAGGGCCATAGCGTCCCTTCAGCACCTGAATTTCGCTGCCATCAAAGGTTTGAATGATCCGCTCAGCATCCGCCTTTTTCTTTTCCGCGATCAGTTCTAGGGCGCGTTCCAGAGGGATGGTGTATGGATCATCGGGTTCTTTGATCGAGACAAAACTCTTCTGGCCGAACCGCACGTAGGGGCCAAAGCGCCCCATGTTGGCGGTGATCGGGAAGTCTTCTTCGGTTTTGCCTAGCTCTCTAGGTAGCCTGAATAACTCCAATGCCTGAGCCAGATCGATTTGATCCATTTTCTGGCCAGGTAACAGGCCGGCAAAGGTTGGTTTTTCCTCATCATCTTTGGTGCCGATTTGGACATAAGGTCCAAATCGTCCCATGCGAACGGAAATCGGTTTACCGGTTTTTGGATCGGCGCCGAGTTCTCGGGCCTGCAGTACTTCGTCCCGGGAAACCGATTCTTCTTTGTCCTGGACCAGGGTGGTAAACGGGTCCCAAAACTCCTGTAACAGGGGAACCCATTCACGTTCGCCTCGACTGACTTCATCCAGATTGTCTTCAAGCTGGGCGGTAAAGTCGTAATCGACGTACCGAGTGAAATGATCGGACAGGAATCGACTGACAATGCGTCCCACATCCGTGGGGAAAAATCGCCGGCTTTCCAGCTCGACATATTCTCGGTTAACCAGGGTCTGAATAATGTTGGCGTAGGTAGAGGGACGGCCAATCCCGTACTCTTCCAGCGCCTTGACCAGCGAGGCCTCAGAAAACCTTGGGGGCGGCTCGGTAAAGTGTTGTTCGCCGCGAATCTCCGCAAGCTCCACCACTTCGCCTTTTTCCAGCGGTGGCAGTTTGGCCTCGGTTTTCTTCTTTTCCGATTCTGCTTCCTCATACACAGCGAGGAATCCGGGCTCCACAACGGTGGACCCGCTGGAACGAAAGCTTGCGCCTTCGCCGCAGGGGAACGTTGCGGTGACCGTATTCATCACCGCCGGCATCATTTGGCAGGCAACGGTGCGGCACCAGATCAAGTTGTATAACTTGTACTGATCGTCGCTAAGGAATGATTTGATCTTTGACGGGCGTTGCGCAGCGGACGTCGGGCGAACAGCCTCGTGCGCTTCCTGGGCATTTTTGGACTTGGTTTTGTAAGTATTGGGTTGCTCGGGCAGCTTGTCTTTGCCGAAATCCTTCTCAATCACGCTTCGCAGCTCATCCAAGGCGTCATTGGATAAGGTCACAGAATCGGTCCGCATGTAGGTGATTAAGCCCTGTTGGGTGCCGTCCACTTCCACACCCTCGTAGAGCTGCTGTGCCACACGCATGGTCTTTTGCGCAGAAAACCGTAACTTTCGTGCGGCGTCCTGCTGCAGTGTTGAGGTAATAAACGGAGGTGCCGGGCGTCTGCGGCGCTGACGACTGGTTAGATCGCCGACCGTCAGTTTCCCACCCGCCGCCTTCAGCAGTTTGTCTTTGGCATCACCGGCAAGTTTTTCGCTGTTGAGGTCAAACTGGTCTAGTTTGTTGCCGTCGTACTCCACCAGTTTGGCGACAAAAGGCTGATCCTTTTTATTGAGATCCGCCTCAATAGTCCAGTACTCGCGGGGCTCGAAGGCCTCAATTTCGTTTTCCCGTTCACAAATCATGCGCAGAGCTGGGCTCTGAACGCGACCGGCAGATAGCCCTCGACGCACTTTTTTCCAGAGCAGCGGGGACAGATTGAATCCCACCAAGTAATCCAAGGCACGGCGCGCCTGCTGGGCGTTGACCATGTTCATGGAGATGTCTCGGGGATTGGCAACCGCGTCGGAAATCGCCTTTTTGGTGATCTCGGAAAACACCACACGATAAACCGGCTTGTCTTTCAGTACCTTTTTCTCTTTCAAGATTTCGTGGACATGCCATGAAATGGCTTCTCCCTCGCGGTCGAGGTCAGTAGCTAGGTACAGAGATTCGGCTTTGCGCATCGCTTTAACGATGGCATCCACGTGTTTGGCATTGCGATCGATGGTGGCGTATTTCATGGAGAAGTCGCCGGTGTCCACTGCGCCTTCTTTGGGGATCAGATCCCGCACGTGGCCATAGGAGGCCAGGACGACGAAGTCCTTGCCCAGGTATTTGTTGATGGTCTTGGCTTTCGCCGGAGATTCAACAATGAGGAGATTTGCAGTCATCGTGTGGTCGCCTTGGGGCGCTGGGTCCTTTGCTGTTCGTCAGGCCGCTGAACGTCTGTTGCCTTCAGTGGCTCATTTCCGTGGTGCTTTCAAACATAAAATTTTCCATCCAGGCGTAATTAGCTTCCTGGCCTGGCTGATCAAACAAAACCATAAGGACGATCCACTTGAGATCATCCAGGTCAACTTCGGCGTTTTCCAGCGCCATGGTGCGGTCAATTACCAGTTCACGGCGAGCTGAGTCCAACACGCCGGCACCTTCTAAAAAAGTAATGAAGCCCCGGCTTTCAGTGTCTAAGCGTTGTTGTTCAATATCCGTGTAGACCCGCACTGGCCCGTCAGATCGCCCCTGCATTTCTGGCAGATGGCGCTGGCTCGCCAGGCCGTCAAGCCAATCAAAAGCCTTGCCGATTTCTCGGTCGCTGAAGCCCGCCTCTGACAAACTGGATTCCAAAGACGCCCGATCCGGATCATCTTCCGGTTCGTCATACATATAGTTTTCAAATAGGTACATCAGAACGTCAAGGACGTTTTCTTTCATTGCCATCCCTCGCCGGTGCGACAGTAGCCGCCACCCGGTCCAACCTGCACCAGGCCACCGAGTTCCAAAATCAGGAGCATGGAGGAAACCGATGCAGCCGTCAATCCAGTGGCATCGACCAGCAAATCCACCGGAAGTTCATCAAAGCCTACTGCGTCATAGAGTTTGCGGTAGTCTTCGTCATACCGAAAATCGTGACTGGGTGCTGCAGTTGTCGACGATCGTTCACCTTCTGGTGCAATCAGCGCTTGGCGCCTGCTAGCCGCAACCGCCTGGGCTCTAGGGCCCACTTCAGCCATCAGATCGGCGCCATCTTCCACCAAGCGGGCGCCCTGTTTGATCAGCCGATGGCAACCTCTGGCCAGGGGGTTGTCAATGGAGCCGGGCAGCGCATACACGTCTCGGCCTTGTTCCCCAGCTAACCTTGCAGTAATTAGGCTGCCTGATTGCACACTGGCCTCAATCACCAGAACACCAAGAGATAATCCAGAAATTAGTCGGTTGCGTTGGGGGAAGGATCGCTTACGAGGCTCCCAGCCCGGTGGGAACTCGCTCACAATTAGGCCTTGATTGACAATTTCTCCGGCCAGCTGAGCATGGCGGGCTGGGTAAATGCGGTCCAGCCCAGTGGCGGCTACGGCAATGGTCATTCCACCAGCATCCAGAGCCCCCTGGTGAGCCTCTCCATCGATACCTAGCGCGAGGCCGCTGGTGACCACCAATCCTTGGTTGACGAGAGTCTGAGCAAACATACGCGCATGGCGCCGGCCCCCTGCAGTGGGTTTGCGGGTGCCGACAATGGCGACTTGGGGCAGCCACAGTAGTTGTGGGTTACCTCGACAAAACAACGCTAATGGGGCGTCAGTAAGCTCTTTGAGTTGGGGTGGGTAGCGTTCATCCAAGCAGGTAACAAGATGGCAATCGGGCAAATTGAGCCATGCTTCATCGCTCTCCTGGTGGCTGCGGTCGTCATCGTGTAACGCTGCGGCGGCAGTGGGGCTAACCCCGCGGGCGATCAATTCAGAGGCACTTTTATTGAATAGTTTTGCTGGACCGCCAACCTCTCGTAACGCGTCGACTCCCGTACTGGCGGTGCCAGCAAATGCCCGAATAAGTCGAAGCCATAGGGAAAGGTCTGAGGGAGCGGATCGATGCGAGGTTTGTTCCATTGGCTTAGATCGGCTTAATGACGTGGGTGTTCTGATACGCGTGAGACTGCCGGCGATCTTATCAATGGAATTTTCTCGGTTGCACCATGGAGGACTTAAAGCGACATCCTGTCAACGCCCCCATTCAAGGCAGACATTGGTCCCATCAAAAAGGGGCGCTTGCGCGCCCCCCCAAAAAAACGTTTTGCCAGAGGTCGATCCTCAGGGCATTTTCAGCTTATCCAGGACTCTTACTGCCTGCTTGCCGCGCATTACAAGGCCGTAACTGATCCGTTCATGAGATTTGAAAATCATCACGTGGGAAGAGTATTCGTCGGGCAGTTGAACCGTGGCCTGCTTGCGCCGATTTTTGGAGAAAAAAGTTTTCACATCATCTCGAGGATATTTGATCTCATCGCGAATCAGGAATCCAGGGCGGTAGGTGGCGAATACATCGCCGTGTTCTATGCCGTCTTCCCAGCCTTTGTTGATAGCAACCACCTGGGTGGGGCCGACGCCAAACAGCGCATTACTTAAGGCAATCACCTGGGTGTGCTCAGGCACAGTTTCCGGTGAGTGGGGAAAGTACTCCAGATCATAATTTGAGGTGAACAAAGGGATGATGAGATCGCCCGGCAGCACTTCTAACTCGCTGGAGGTGAGCAGCATAGTCGTCGGGTCACCGGCAATGAGCACTTCTGCGGTGGCGGTTTGTATCACCTCATAACCCAATACGCGGGTATTTTTAAATTTCGCACCCAAAACCTTCTCGGTCCAAAACCGCGACACGAAATCACCGATAGATCGCTCCGCCGGATATTTCCATTCACGGGTTTCCGGTCGGAAGGACGTGGCTTCGTCGTAAGGCCAGGTTTCCGGTGTCTCGCGAAATTCCACCGACGGGCGGACAACGGCAAAGGACTCACCCGCTGCTGCATTATCCAGTCCGCGGACATAGACCCGATGTCCTTCGGTTGCGGCCAGGTAAGATTCTTCCATGGCCACAACGTAGGGCAGGTTCTCAAGTTCAGCGGCATCCAATATGGTGCGCTTGTCCAAGTAATGCCTGATGTCGTTTAGATTGATCGGCTCGATGGCCTCGGCCAAGGATGTGCGCCGCGGATGGGGAGACAACTTGCGCCCGCGACGAAGGGACAGACGAGGCTCGCCATCAATATAAATTAGATTGATTTCGTCCCCGGGATAAATCAGATGGGGGTTTTCAATCTGCGGATTGACCTGCCAGATTTCTGGCCACAGCCAGGGTTTTTGCAGGAAACGATCTGAGATGTCCCATAGGGTGTCACCTCTAACGACCACGTATCGGTCCGGGTGATCGTCTCTTAATTCAACCTGAGCCGCGGCGCTTGCACACAGCAGTAATCCGGCAATTATCGCAAGTAATGGTTTAAACATCGCGGCCAATGTGTTGATTCCCCAAAGAACTTAGTGTATCCGAATTTTGGTTTGTGGAAAACATCCGATAAATCGAGGGGCATTTCGCCTTCACAGACGGCGCACTATCCCTGCGGTTATACTTTAAATACTGTTTGCCAGCACAAATATGAGATTCAGTTCATAGTTTCGTCGATTTCATGCCTTTACTTAACATTATTGAGTTCCCTGACCCCCGTTTGCGCACCAAAGCAACACCTATTGATGTGGTTGATGGGGAAATTGTCCAGCTAGCAAACGATATGCTGGAGACCATGTACGCGGCTCCGGGCATCGGTCTTGCGGCCACCCAGGTCAATATACACCGTCGATTGGTGGTGGTTGATGTATCAGATAATCGTGATAGTCCCCATATTCTGATCAATCCGGAAATTATCGAACGGGCGGGGAAACAGGTCTGTGAAGAGGGTTGTCTGTCCGTCCCTGGCATCTACGCCAAGGTGGATCGAGCAGATTCGATCACAGTTCGCGCCCTGGATGTGGACGGCAACAGCCGGGTTCTTGAGGCTGACGAGCTGCTGGCGGTTTGCATACAGCACGAGTTGGATCATCTGGACGGCAAGCTGTTCGTGGACTATTTGTCGCCGCTGAAACAAGCGCGAGTGCGCAAAAAACTGGAGAAGGCTCGACGTCAGGAAGCGTCGGCCTAAAGGTCAAAGGATGAATATTGTTTTTGCCGGTACGCCGGAGTTCGCGCTGCCCGCGCTAAAAGCATTGGCCGCCAGTGAGCATCAGCTTAGCGCTGTTTATACTCAGCCGGACCGCCCCTCAGGGCGAGGTCGCAAACTCACAGCGAGTCCCATCAAAGCCTTCGCGCTTGATCATTGCGGGGCTGCTGAAATTCATCAACCTGTCTCGTTGCGTGGCGAGCAAGCTGCCGAGACGCTGACCGCTCTCAAACCAGATTTGATGGTGGTGGCGGCCTACGGTTTAATTCTGCCCCGTTCAATTTTATCGGTGCCAACCATGGGTTGTTGGAATATCCATGGGTCGTTATTGCCCCGCTGGCGAGGCGCGGCGCCCATTGCCCGAGCCGTGCTGGCGGGTGATACCCGCACCGGTGTTTGCATCATGCAAATGGCCGCGGGTCTGGATACTGGCGACGTGCTGTCTCGAGCGGCAACCCCAATAGGCAGCGCTGAAACCGCCGGCGACGTCCATGACCGACTCGCCACCATGGGCGCGGAGCTCCTCATGCAGACTCTGGACAACCGCCATGCGCTAGAGCCCCAGCCGCAAAATGATGATGAGGCAAGCTATGCGAGCAAATTGGAAAAACGCGAAGCTGACTTGGATTTCAGACACAGCGCCGAGTCTATTGAGCGGCGCATCCGCGCATTCAACCCTTGGCCAGTTGCGCGCTGCAAATTCAATGGCCAATGGCTGCGCATTTGGGCCGGCGAGGTGGTTAAGGGCGTTGCGGGTACCCCAGGAACGGTGCTGGCCAGCAGCTCCAAGGGTATCGACGTCGCCACCGGCGACGGGACGTTGCGAATTACTGAAATCCAGCGGCCCGGCGGAAAAGCATTGCCGGTGGCGGACTTTCTGAACGCCTTAGAGATGCCGGTTGGGACTCAATTGGTGCTCCCTGAAGCCGGACAGTCACCTGAATAAGGGCACAGGCAAAGGCCGTCCGGCGCGGCGCTCTCATGCTAAACGCGGGCGGCTTAACAGTCGGGCTCAGGCTGCGGTGCAAGTTGCGCAGGTGTTGGAAGGTCAGTCAATGAGTGACCTGCGGCCAGATCCAACGGGTATTCACGATCCCTTGTCCCAAGCCTTGGTGTACACCACATTGCGCCACCTAAGTTTGCTCCAGGCGACCCTGGCCCAATACCTTGATAAGCCGATTCGTTCGCGGGACTTAGACCTACGGTGTTTGCTGCTGGTGGGCATCGCCGAAATTACCTGGTTCGCTACACCGCACCATGCGGTCCTGGATCAAACAGTAAAGGCTAGTGGGCAAATGGGTAAAACTTGGGCCCGCGGACTGGTCAACGCAGTGTTGCGCAATCACCTTCGCGCAGGCCCGCCGGATGGCAGCCAGATGCAGGCGTCTTTTCCTGAGCCGTCAATCCGCTGCAGTCACCCTCAGTGGTTGGTCGACGCTCTGATCGCGGGCTGGCCCAATGACTGGGCTGAGATCGTTGAAGCCAATAACGTGCAAGCGCCAATGACTCTTAGGGTGAATTTGAGCCGTATCCGGCGAGACGACTATCTTCACTTGCTTGCGCAGTCAAAAATTGACGCGCGCTCTTTGCCGCTGGTGAAGGCGGGTGTGGTGTTGGATCAACCGCTGGCGGTAGCCGATCTGCCGGGTTTTGCCGATGGCCTGGTGAGTGTGCAAGACGAGGCGGCCCAGCTGGCTGCAGAGCTATTGGATGCTCGAGACACTATGGCAGTGCTGGATGCGTGCGCCGCACCTGGCGGCAAGACGGCTCATCTGTTGGAGCGGGCGCCGACGCTTTCGTTAACGGCCATGGATATTGACCCCCAGCGTTGTCAGAAAATCACCCAAACCTTGGATCGGCTTGGACTGAAAGCCAAGGTGGTTGTGGGTGATTCGGCGGCCCCTGAGGGCGAGGGTGAGAGTTTCGATCGGATTTTGCTGGATGCACCGTGCTCTGCCACCGGCGTTATTCGCCGTCATCCGGACATTAAGTGGCTGCGCCGGGCGGATGATATTAAGCGTCTTCGTGGTCAACAAGATCGGTTATTAAATGCCCTTTGGCCGCGCCTCAAACGGGGCGGGCGCATGCTGTACGCTACCTGCTCTTTGCTACCAGAGGAAAATCACTCGACAATAGCGGCTTTTAACGCCGCCAACTCTGATGTCAGAGTATTGCCTCTGACGCTGGCTAGCGGCGTTGATACCGGGTGGGGTCATCAGCTCTTGCCGGGTCAGGATGGTACCGATGGATTTTTTTACGCGCTGTTGGAAAAAGTCTAGACCCAGGGCCTTGTCGCGGGCCGCGGCAGCGCTATGTTTGCTGCTAAGCCTAGGCTTGGTTAGTTGCTCCAGGGGTGGCTCAGGTTCAGCGCCCTCCATTTCGTTGGTCTCAATGAATGCACCTACCCTGCCATCGAACCAGGGGCCGGTTCTTACCCTGGATCACCAGTTTTCCCCTGAGGTATTGGATGCGCTGCGCCACGGCGTCCCGGTGACTCTGCAGTGGCAGGTTGAATTGCGCAAACCCAGGGCAGGCTTGTGGGACGCGTTGTTGTGGGAGCAAACTGAAGAGCGCCAAATAAGCTATCGGTCCCTTTCTCGCCGCTTTACCTTAAGTTTGCCCGCCACCGGCACGGCGACCAGTTTTATCGACCTGCCCGCGCTTCTAGGAGCCCTAAACCAGGTCGAGATGGCCCGGGTGCCAGAGCAACTTGCCAGTGGAAAGGCCTATTTTAAGGTTCGCGAGCGATTGGTTATCTCCCGTTTACCACCAGCTCTGCGTTTGTCGTCTTATTTGTCCGACCAATGGCGAATGGATACCGGTTGGGTAGCCGTTGCAGGTCTAGGTCCATGAGACGTCGTCCAGTGGCGCGGTTCTTTCAGCGCACCTTGCCCATTGCATCGGTGTTGGCGTTGCTGTTTATCGCCCTGTATTCCGCCGGTGACGCCACCCGTGGCGACAGTACCTGGAGTCAGTATTACCAGTGGATTTTTCCCGTTGCCGGCATCGCCTTATTGGTTTTGGCTGGCGCTGTGCTGTGGCGGTTGGTGAGCCTGATTCGGCGCCGTCGGGCAGGTCACCCTGGGGCACGCTTAACCCAACGGATGGTGTTGATGTTTGTGGCCCTAGCGGTGCCGCCGGCGTTGATTGTGTATTGGTTCTCGGTGGACTTTCTTAACCGCAGCATCGATCAATGGTTCGATGTAGATGTGGCCACAGCGCTGGAGGACGCCCAGGCCATTGGGGTCCGGTTTCTTGAATTGCAGAAGGTCGAGAAAAACAATTTGACGGCCAGAATGGCCCAGCGGTTGGCAGATATAGCCAACGACGACCTGGCCTCACCCTTGCGCGGGCTGGTGGCTGAAGGCGATGCCTTGGAGATGACAGTGTTGGGCAACTCCGGTCGGGTGATCCGCACCAGCAGTCGAGACTTGGGTCGATTTACCGCTGACTTGCCCACCGACTTGCAGCTGTTGCAGGCGCGACAGCGTGGCAGTTTCGTCGACTACGAGCCCAATATGCTGGAAGACGGCTCGTTACAAGTCCGGGTGATCCAGGCAATTCCGGACCGTGGCCTGGGGCCCGAAAGAGTCCTGCAGGGGATTTTTGAAGTGCCCCAGGGATTCGATGAACAAGCCAGTAATGTTGAGCAGCAATATCTGCGTTACCAGTCGCTGAAGTATCAGCGCCGGGCGTTGAAGCAGGCTTTTGTGTTGATTTTATCTATGGTGCTGACACTCAGCGTGCTGTTGGCGCTTTTGCTAGCCTTCAATACGGCACGTCGACTGGTGCACCCCATCAGTAATTTGGTTGAAGCGACAAGAAGTATTGCCGGTGGTGATTACCAGCGTCGTTTGCCAGTGCCCAGCAATGACGAACTGGGTTTCCTGGTTCAGTCGTTTAACTTGATGACCGAGGAAATTGAGCGGTCCACGGATGAGGCTAGCCTGTCCCGCCGTGAGGCGGAAGCTCGTCGAGATTTTCTGGAAACGGTTCTTGGTAGTCTAACCTCTGGCGTGATCACCCTTACCAGCAGTGGGGTGATTCAGGCGGTCAACCAGGCCGCTCAAGATATATTGGGTGTGGATGACAGCACGTTGCGTGAGCGAACGTTGACTGCGGTGGCAAAGGACCACCTTTGGCTAACGCCGTTGGCCGACCTGGCCCTTCGCAATGCCCAAACCGCCCATCGGTGGCGAGAGGAAATCACCTTAGAAGGTGAGGGTGATGAACTGGTGCTGACTTGCCGCGGCGCGCGCTTGCCAATGCCCGATGACAGTGTTGGTACCGTCCTGGTTTTCGAGGATATGACCGACCTTGCCAGAGCGCAGCGCGAAGCGGCCTGGGGTGAAGTCGCCAGACGTCTGGCCCATGAGGTGAAAAATCCACTGACGCCGATTCAGCTGTCCGCTGAACGTTTGCGGCATAAATACCTGGGCAAGATGCCGGATAAGGACGCGGAGGTGTTGGATCGGGCAACGCGCACCATTGTCAGTCAGGTCGAAGCCCTGAAGACCATGGTTAACGCCTTTAGTGACTATGCCAGGGCGCCCACCTTGCAGCTGGAGCCACTGCGCCTAAGTGAATTGGTTGAGGAGATGATGGAGTTTTATCAGTCCGGCGACCGTCAGATGAGTTTGACCTGCCAGTGGATGGATCAAGAGCCGCGGGTTTTTGCCGACCGATTTCGGCTGCGCCAGTTGTTACACAACTTGATAAAAAATGCCCAGGAAGCCAATGATGCAGGGGCGCTAAAACTCAGTGCCGCCAGTCACCTGGAGTGGCAAAGGGGCGCGGCGACTTTGTGCCTGAGCCTGCGCGACAACGGTCCTGGACTGCCGCCAGATATCCAGGACAAGTTATTTGAGCCCTATGCCACCAGCAAAAGTCGCGGGACCGGCATTGGTCTTGCCATTGTGAAAAAAATTGCGGAAGAGCATGGCGGCGACATCAGCGCCCGCAACGCCAAAGGAGGTGGCGCGGTGTTTGAACTACGCTTGCCAGTAGAAGTCGCTGAGCTGGCCAGCGCTCCGCCCGCCCAAAGCCAAAATTCCGCGAATTAACGGACGGGTCTCTAGCTGACAGCGGCGGTATAATGTGCTTCGATGCGTTTTTAAGTCGATGGAGGTCAACGCCAGAATTTCTGGTTGAACCCATCGAAACGCGACTCACCTATGATGGTTACAGGGAACTAAGCAACAATGTCCACAGGACACATCCTGGTCGTGGACGACGAACCCGATATCCGGGATCTGGTCACCGACATATTGGCTGATGAAGGATTTTCCGTGTCCAGCGCGGCAGATGCTGAGCAGGCCCGCGAGGCGCGCCGAGCATCGCGACCGGATCTAGCCCTGCTGGATATCTGGATGCCGGGCACCGATGGGATCAGCTTGTTGCGAGAGTGGGGAGAAGGCGGCGCTTTACCCTTTCCTGTCATTATGATGTCCGGCCACGGATCGGTGGAAACCGCGGTGGAGGCCACTAAGCTCGGCGCCTACGACTTTATTGAAAAGCCAGTATCTCTGCCTAAATTGTTGCTTAGTGTGGAGCGGGCGCTGGAGGCTGGCAGTCTAAAGAGGGAGAACGAAGGACTGCGCCAACGCTTGGCGCCAGCGGTAGAGCCAGTGGGTGTCAGTGCTGCCATGCAGCAGTTGCGCGAGCAATTGGAGCGGGTTGCCCGACACGACACTTGGGTGTTGATCAGCGGTGAGGCTGGTGTCGGCAAGGCCACTGTTGCGCGCTATCTGCATACCGTGAGCAACCGCGCTCAAGAGCCTTTCGTGGAACTGAATGTGGGTAATATTGCGGCGGAAAATTCTGAACGTGAAATTTTTGGTCAGGAGCACGATGGCCAAATTAGTTATGGTCGGTTAGAGCAAGCCAACGGCGGCACCTTGTTTATCGACGAGGTGTCCGACATGGGGGAGGACACCCAAACCCGCCTTTCCAGCGCCTTAACCAGTGGTCAAGTGACCCGTCTTGGTGGCAGTGAGCCGGTGACCATTGATGTTCGAGTGGTTGCTGCAACCCGCCGGGACCTTGAGCGCGAGGTCAAAGAGGGCCGTTTTCGCGAAGACCTCTATTATCAGCTTAATGTGGTTCCCCTGACGGTTCCGCCGCTGCGTGAAAGACCGGAGGATGTACCGGAACTACTGCGTTTTTATACCGAGTATTTTCCCAGTCGAGAAAAGCTCCCCTACCGGCATTTTGCGGTGGCCGCGCAAAATAAGTTGCGCAATCACCGGTGGCCCGGCAACGTGCGCGAATTAAAAAATCTCGTGCAGCGATTATTGATTCTCGGCGCCGGTGATATCGAAGCCGACGAGGTTGAGGCGGCACTGGGTGCGGTCACCGAGACGCCAGGAAATCAGTTGTTGGCAGATGTAAATTTTTCTCTGCCTTTGCGCGAATCCCGTGAGCAGTTTGAACGCGCCTACCTGGTGTACAAACTGAAAGAGGCCCAAGGCAGCGTGGGTCGACTGGCTAAAGCAGCGGGAATGGAGCGCACCCATCTGTATCGCAAATTGCGCGCCCTCAACATCGACCCCAAGCGGCTCAACGAATGAAGATTATGATTCTGGGTGCAGGTCAAGTCGGCGCATCGGTGGCCGCCAGCCTGTCACGGGAAGAAAATGACATCACCGTAGTGGATACCAACGCTCAGCGATTGGGCGAATTGCAAGATAAGCTGGATATCCGGGGTGTGCTGGGCAACGCCTCCCATCCCAAGGTTCTTATTCGCGCCGGCGCAGAAGATGCCGACATGGTGGTGGCGCTGACTAACAGCGATGAAATCAACATGGTGGCCTGCCAGGTTTGCTACACCATTTTTCATACACCCACCAAAATAGCGCGAGTGCGAGCCGCCGAATATCTAGACTATCCGGAACTGTTTTCCGGTGAGAACTGCCCGGTGGATGTGTTGATCAGCCCGGAAAAATTGGTCACCGAGCACGTCAAGCGCCTGATTGAATATCCCGGTTCCTTGCAGGTCTTGGACTTTGCCGATGGCCGAGCGCAAATTGTCGCCGTGGCCACAGTCGAAGGTGGTGCCCTAACGGGCCACAAGATTTCCGAGCTACGCAAGTTGTTACCCGATGACATCGAAATTCGCGTGGCCGCAATCTTTCGGGAAGAAAAAGCCCTAATTCCTAAGGGCGATACCATCATGATTCCGGGCGACATCGTCTTCTTCCTAGCCGCCCGCAATCACATTCTTCGGGTGATGGCTGAAATTCGAAAGTTGGAGCAACCTGCCAGGAGAGTGCTGCTGGCCGGTGGCGGCAATATTGGGGCATCCCTCGCCGCGGTGCTGGAAGAAGAAGACTATCTGGTTAAGCTCGTGGAGCGTTCCCGGGAGCGGGCTAAGTACATTGCGGAGAGTCTGGAAAAAACCATTGTGCTGGTGGGCGACTGCGCAGATGAAGATCTGTTGCGGGAAGAAAACATCGACCAAACGGATATGTTTTGCGCGCTGACCAACGACGATGAGGCGAATATCCTATCCTCGATGCTGGCTAAAAAAATGGGTGCTAGGCGGGTGATTTCACTGGTCAATCGCGCGTCTTACGTGGACATGATGGAAGCTGGCACCATTGATATTGCCCTGTCACCGCAGCAGATCACCATTGGCGCTTTGCTCACCCACGTGCGCCGCGGCCACATGGTCAAAGTGCATTCCCTGCGTCGCGGTGCAGCAGAAGCCATTGAGGCGGTGGCCCACGGGGATAACCGAACCTCCCGGGTTGTGGGGCGTGCGGTGGAAGAAATTCCCCTGCCCGAAGAGGTCACCATCGTGGGTATTGTGCGCGGCGAATCGTTGATCATCGCCCACCACGATGAGGTGATCGAACCGGAAGATCACGTGATCCTGCTGGTGCTGAACAAAGCTGGCCTGGGTGAGGTAGAACAACTGTTTCAGGTTGGCGCTACGTTTATCTGATGGCCGTTACCAACGTTCGATTTCAATCCATCCAGCGCATTGTGGGGGTGCTGCTGGTGTTATCCAGCGTGACCATGGTGCCGCCAGCCTTGGTGGGGTGGTTTTATGCCGATGGCAGTGCCACCGCATTTCTTGAAGGATTTGCGGTGGTGTTAGTGCTAGGTGCTGTGTGCTGGTTCCCGGTTCGCCACGTGCGTCGAGAGCTTCGTATCCGCGATGGGTTTGTGGTGGTGGTGGCCTGTTGGATGGTGTTGGGGTTAGCAGGTTCGGTGCCGCTATTTCTATCCAGTCAGCCCGAATTGAGCCTAACTGACGCGGTATTTGAATCCATGTCGGCACTCACAACGACCGGCGCCACGGTGCTCACCGGGATCGATTTTCTTCCCAAAGGGATCTTGTTTTATCGCCAGCAACTGCAGTGGTTGGGTGGCATGGGCATTATCGTTTTGGCGGTCGCCGTGCTACCTATGCTGCGCATTGGCGGCATGCAGCTTTATCGGGCGGAAACGCCAGGGCCGATGAAAGATAACAAGCTTACCCCGCGCATTGCCGAAACCGCTAAAGCGCTGTGGAATCTTTATTTGTGGATAACGGTAACCTGCGCACTGGCATACTGGATTGCCGGCATGACCATGTTCGACGCCGTGGGGCACGCCTTTTCCACCGTTGCCATTGGCGGGTTTTCCACCCACGACCTCAGTATTGGTTACTTCAACAGTCCCACTATCGAAGTGATCTGTATGACCTTCATGTTTGTGGCGGGGATTAATTTTGCGCTGCACTTCATGGCCTGGCGTCGCGCCAGTATGTCGCCTTATACCGGTGATCCAGAATTGAAGGCGTACATCGTGCTGATGATCGGCGCGACGGTGTTTTGCACCTGGCAGCTTTGGAGTCACAGTGTTTATCCTGACGCCTTGCAAGCCCTGCGCTATGGCATGTTTCAGGTGATTTCCATCGCCACTACCGCCGGTTTTGCCACTGACAGTTTTTACCTGTGGCCGGCAACCTTGCCATTGTTGCTGTTGTTGCTCAGCTGCATTGGCGCTTGTGCCGGGTCCACCGGCGGCGGCATGAAAGTGATTCGCGCACTGCTGTTGTACAAGCAGGGCTGGCGGGAAATGGTTCGTTTGGTGCATCCCAGCGCACTGGCACCAGTGAAGTTGGGTAACCGCAGCGCATCGGAAAAAGTGATTCAGTCGGTGTGGGGCTTTTTCTCGGTGTACGTGGTGTGTTTTTGTGTGATGTCCCTTCTACTCACCGGCTTTGGAGTTGACCTGGTGACCGCTGTGTCCTCGGTCCTATCGTGTATGAATAACCTGGGTCCCGCCCTGGGCCAGGCTGGGCCCCACTATGCTGACCTAGCAGATCCGGCCAAATGGATCTTAAGCCTGGCCATGGTGATGGGGCGTCTGGAACTCTTTACCTTGCTCATCTTATTCACGCCGGTATTCTGGAGAAACTAGCCGATTGAGTCGCTCCCTTGGTCCGTTCGATAACCTTGGAGGTTATTGTCTGGCAGACGACTTTCGGTTGTAGTTCTTGGATGAAAAATTTTGTCGCTTTAGGCTTTGTGCTAACAGGGTTGATCAATCTGGCGCCTGTGGTTGGTATGTTGGGCGTGTCACAGCTTAACCGCCTTTACGCGTTAGATATCAACTCAAGCGATGTCGCGCTTTTGCTCATGCACAGAGCAGTGCTGCTGGGAATCGTGGGCGCCTTGCTGGTGGCCGCCGGATTCATCACTTCGCTGCGGATTGCTGCGGGCATTGCCGGCATGGTTAGCATGGGTGTCTACGTTTTTCTGGTGTTTGTTAGCGGTCAGGACAACGCGCAGTTATTGAGAATCGCCTGGATAGACGTTGTTGCTTTGGGCATTCTTGCTGCCGCGTTGTTACTGGACATTCGATCGCACTAAATCATGAGTTGTCGCCAATGGAGACTGTCCGCGCAATCGCTTCTGCCCATATGACAACGGATTTAGCGTTTGGGTGGTAGCCGTCATCAGCAAAATCTTCGGGCTGGGTACGCATCTGATTGGCGAAAAAGTCCCAGCCAAGGGTGTTTGCCAGATACCGGCCCGCATGGTGAAACCCTTTGGCCCGTTGACCGATGACCCATCGCAGTGGCTGGGGTAGTCGGGGGAACTGCCACATGGGTGGGACTCCCAGCAGAATGACCTGGGCCTGGGGCGAGTGCTTAAGCAGTCCCTGAGCCAAGCGCTCTAAATCTTTGCCAAATTTGACCAGCCCCACCAACCCAGTCACATCGTTCACGCCGACAGAAATGACGATCAAGTCATAGGGTTCTGGGGCCAAATCCGGTAACAGCCGATCAGCGACTTTCGCCGCGGTATAGCCGCTGCGGCCGACGGCATGCCAGCTGACGCCACCGCGCTGCGCGTCTAAACGGTGGCTGACCGCGATTGCTAGCTGCGCGGTCAGCGATTCGCTGCGGTGATCAGTACCCACACCATCGATAATGGAATCGCCAATTCCCAGAACTCGAAAGGCAACCGGCGAGCGAGTCTGACCAAGCCCAGGGCCTGGTGCGCCCGGAAATGTGGCAGCCCCACGACGAAGCCACAATGCCTGAGCCAACACCAATGGCAAACACAGCCAAAATACAGTTACGTGCCACAGCGCTTGAAACACGGTATCACCCTTGTTGACGTCAACAGGGGATTCTACGCTGAATGCTGCCGGTAAACGTCATCACGCCGCGCTGACACGACACATCTACACTAATGCCCATGAACGTACTTCTCATAGGAAGCAGTGGCGGCATAGGCGCTGCCCTGGCGACCCAGCTTCAGCGTCGCTGGCCCGAGGTAAACCTATTTTGCGCGTCTCGCAGCGGCGCTGGCGGTAGCGATCAGGTTGATCTTAGTCGACAGCAAAGTGTTGCGGCCCTTGCCACCTCGGTGGCAGCTCGTGTGGGAAAGCTGGATTGGCTGATTAACGCAACGGGCACCCTGCATAGCGACAACTGGCAGCCGGAAAAGCAGCTGAAAGATCTAGATCACAGCCCAATGATGGAGTTGTACAAAACCAACACCGTTGGACCCATGCTATTGGCCCGCTACTTTATGCCCCTGCTAACCCATGGTGCCCCCAGCGTATTTGCCACGCTAGCTGCCCGGGTAGGTAGCATCAGCGACAACCGCAAAGGTGGCTGGTACAGCTACCGCATGTCCAAAGCCGCCCTGATTATGGGTATTCGCACCTTGGCCATAGAGAGCGCCCGCCGGGCCCCCAACTTGACCTGCATCGCCCTGCACCCAGGCACCGTTGCCACCGAACTGTCTGCACCCTTCCAAAGAAACGTCCCCGACGCCCAGCTATTTACCCCCGAACGATCCGCCAACCACCTTCTGGACGTGATCCAATCCCTTACCCCACAACAATCCGGCAAACATCTAGCCTGGGACGGACAAGAAATTCCAGAATGAACCCAGAACCCACAGAGAAATCTAACTAAGGAAACCACAACAAGTCAGAAGCCCACTATGGAAGAGGAGTCGGCCCGAGTAGGCCTTTGAATCGGAGTTAAACGGACCGCAGGGAGTCATCCGATTCAAAGGCCTACTCGGGCCGACTCCTCAGGGTTAACCGGTTAACTCCAACGAAGCCAAAGATGAATTGCGCTTGCCACCTGTTGTTGGCGAGATTGAAAACGCCGCCGTTGAAAAGAGCGTTTGTGGGTCAAAGCTCCTCCAGATTGGCGAAGTTCACAACCAGCCATTTGCGCCCGTCTTGTTCGAAATTAACTTGCACTTGGGCGTGATCACCGGCGCCTTGAAAGTCAGTCACCATGCCCTCGCCAAAGATCTTATGTCGCACTCGTGTGCCCAAGGCAAGGCGCGGACCCGGCTCCTCCAGCGGCGTATGGAGCCGAGCGGGTGCGGGTCCTCTGGGCAAGCTAGCTCGAGGCCGAACTTCGTGAATCAATTCTTTGGGCAGCTCGCTCAAGAATCGCGATGGGCGCTGAAAGTTATGACTGCCATGCCAGCGGCGGGACTCAGCGTGGGTCATGACCAGGTGTTCCATGGCTCGGGTAATGCCGACGTAGCAAAGCCGGCGTTCTTCTTCCATGCGGCCCGATTCTTCCGCAGCGCGCTGGTTGGGGAACAAACCTTGCTCCATGCCGACGAGGAAAACCAACGGAAATTCTAGCCCCTTAGCGCTGTGCAGGGTCATCAGTTGAACGCAGTTTTCCCAGGCTTGGGCTTGGCCTTCTCCGGCTTCAAGGGCGGCGTGGGCAAGGAAAGACTCAAGGCGGCTTAAGCCTGCATCTTCGTCATCAGGAGGTAACGCAAATCCACGTCCAGCGTTAACCAGTTCCGAAAGGTTTTCCCGCCGCCCTTCCAGCTTGTCTGACGGCTCCTTTTCGTAATGCACGATCAGGTTGCTGGCTTTAATGACGTGGGAAATCTGAAACTCAAGTTCCTGGTTGCCACAGTCTTCAAACATGGTTTCGATCAAATCCAGGAAGCGCTTCAGGGCGCTGGCGGCGCGGCCGTTAATCCCCTCTTCAATGATCAGTACCTGGGCTGCTCGCCATAGGGAGCAGTCCCGTTCCCGGGCAGTTTCCCGAACAATGGCCACGGTGCGCTCGCCGATGCCCCGAGCGGGGACGTTCACGACCCGGTCAAACGCGGTGTCGTCGTCACGGCTGGCCAGCAGTCGCAGATAGGCCAGGGCATCTTTAATTTCTGCGCGTTCGAAAAATCGCAAACCGCCATAAACCCGATAGGGAATGCGTTGGTTAACCAGCACTTCCTCAAATAAGCGGGATTGGGCGTTGGAGCGATAAAGCAGGGCAATTTCGTTGGCGTCGCGGCCTTCCTCCAACCAGCGTTCAATTTCGCCGATGACGTAGCGCGCTTCATCGTGTTCGTTGTGGGCCGCGTACAGCTGAATGCGGTCGCCTTCGGCACCGGCGGTCCAAAGGTTTTTCCCCAGTCGCCCATCATTGTTGGCAATCACCGCATTGGCGGCATTCAAAATGGTCGCAGTGGAGCGGTAATTTTGTTCCAGTCGACGGGTGCCCACGTTCGGAAATTCGCTGGTAAAGCGCTCCATGTGCTCCACTCGGGCGCCTCGCCAGCCATAGATGGACTGATCGTCGTCCCCCACCACAAAGGCATTGCCGGTATCGCCGGCCAGCACCCTGACCCAGGCGTACTGGATGGCGTTGGTGTCTTGGAATTCATCCACCAGTATTTGCCGAAAGCGCTCCTGGTAATGCTGCAGAACGCTGGGACGATTGAGCCACAGTTCGTGGGCTCTGAGCAGCAGCTCAGCGAAATCCACTAAGCCTGCACGTTCGCAATAGTCTTCGTAGGTTTGGTACACGTCCCGCATACCCCGGGCAATGGGGTCTTCGCCGACCTCAATGCTTTTAGGGCGCTGGCCTTCGTCTTTGCGATCGTTGATGTACCACTGTGATCGCCGAGCGGGCCAACTGGCCTCGTCCAAGTCCAGATCTTTATTAACCCGCTTAATTAATCGAAGTTGGTCGTCTGAATCCAGAATTTGGAAGGTCTGAGGCAGCCCCGCATCCTCGTAGTGCATTCGCAACAGTCGGTGGGCGATGCCGTGGAAGGTGCCAATCCAGGTACCGCGGCTAGGTCCGCCAAGCAGTGACTCGCAGCGCTGGCGCATTTCAGCGGCGGCCTTGTTGGTAAAGGTCACAGCTAGCACGTTGAAGGGTGAATACCCCATCACCTCGATGAGCCAGGCAATGCGGTGAACCAGCACCCGGGTTTTGCCGCTGCCAGCGCCGGCCAGAACCAGATAATTACCCGCCTCGCCCGTGACTGCCTCACGCTGGGCTTCGTTCAATTCATCCAGAAGGTGGGAAACGTCCACAGTATGTCAGCAGCGCGTGGGCGCCGCTCCCCATGTAGCCCGGTGGGTCAAATCAGCCAGGCCTGGGTTTGGGATTTCTGTTTCGCCAAGGAGCGCAACAGCAGCGCCAAGTCTGAGCAGGACATGCGCTGCAGCGTGGGTAACTCCACCTGCTGAACACGTTCAATCAAAGAAATTAGCTGGGTCTTAGTCAATTCGTCGATGGACAGAGCAATCTTGTCTCTATCCGGTGGTGGGAATAGGTCGTTGAAGATGGCCTCGTCAGCCAATCCGGCCTTTTTGTCCATCTTGTATCGGCGCAGCTGCTGGTCGCTTAGGGGTACGGCGATAATGGCATCGTCAGTGGTTAAACGATGACGCCAGTTGCGCACAGCCATTAGATGACCGTCGGATACCCGGCGGGTAAAGATTTTTTGGGCGCGAGGGGTTCTAGGGCTGCTCATCACCGGATTATTTTACCAGCGCAAGGCAGGGAATACGCGACCTGATCGAGGAAAACCCGCCAGTATTTGTAGGAAATCGCCTCGAATTTCTTTTGCTGGGGTTTGCGCTAGTGGCTCGCTTAAGGGAAAGCGAACCGAAACCGCCAAACTCGGTTCCGGCAAGGACATTCCCAGAGGCTGCAGTTGGCGGCTTTACCCGGCAGCGAAATAGCGATCAAAAACGCTGTAAATTAAGATGATGGTGGTCATCACCGGGGCTACAAACCTCACCATCCAGAGCAAAAATCCAGCCAGCGCTTTATCTTCGTCATCCAACTGCTCGGTCAGAATCGCCCGATTGAGTCGCCAACCCACAAACAACACAATAAGCAGCGCTGACAGCGGCAACATGATGGGGGCGGTTAACCCCTGGTCGAGAAAATCCAGGAAATCTAAGCTGTAAAGGCAACCGGCGCCGACGGCCAACATACCCACGCCGCAAATGATGGCAGCTCGAGCCTTGGACATATTGAGCTGTTCTGACAGGTGGGCCACCGATGGTTCTAATAGGGAGATGGCCGAGGTTAGGGCGGCGAAAAACGCCATGCAGAAAAAGGCGGCGCCCATCAAATTACCGCCAGGAGTAGATATCAAAGCGGTGGGCAAGGTTTGGAAAAACAGTCCCGCGCCGGCTTGGAAATCCAAGCCGTGTTGAAACACAATGGGGAAAATCGCAAAGCCAGCAATCAAGGCAACGGCGGTGTCGCTCAGGCCGATGATAAGGGCTGATCGGGGGATGCTGATGGAGCGCGGTAGATAGCTACCGTAGGTGACCAAAATGGCCGTTCCCACTCCCAGGGAGAAAAACGCCTGGCCCATGGCGCGCACCGCCACCTCGCCATTGATGGCGGAAAAATCCGGTCGAAACAGAAAGCTCAGGGCCTGGGAGGTGCCACCAGACGCCCAACCGGTGATGCAGCTATACACAGCCAGCGCCAGTAACAGAATAAAAAATATCGGCATGAGGACCTTAGACGCCATTTCCAGTCCTTGGTTAACGCCCCGTGATACCAACCAGATCGTCAGACCAGCAAACAGTGCAAACCAGCCTAGCAGCTCGTTCGGATTGGTAATCATCTGACTGAACTGGCTGGCCACCTCTGTCGGCGACTGACCATCAAACGCGCCGGTTACAAAGCGTGGAATGTAAGCAAGAACCCAGGCCGCCACCACGCAATAAAAGCTGACAACGAGGAAACTGGCAATCAGCCCAACCCAGGCGCCGGAGCTCCAAAGACCCGATACACCGCTGCGACGAGCAAGATCCGCTTCGCTATTCACTGCGCTGCGAGCTTGGCCCGCCCGACCAATAAGAAATTCGCTCATCATGGCTGGAATGCCGATCAGCAGCACGCAGAGCAAATAGATCCCGATGAAGGCGCCGCCGCCATTGGCGCCGGCTTCCGCCGAAAAGCGCCATAGGTTACCCAGGCCGACCGCGCTGCCGATGGCCGCCATGGTGAACGCCAGTTTGGAAGACCATTGTGCTGTGCTTGCTTGTGTCATGGTGGGGTCCTTTTTTAATGCCAATTGGGTGCTAAGGCGTCTGGATCAACGGTTAACTGTCGCTGCTGACCGTCGATGACCAATTTGCCCGGGTAGGACAAACAACGTTCTCCGTCGCCCATCTGCTGCATCTGGTTCATCAGCGGCGCAACACCCTCCGGCACCAATGGATAGTGGTGTTCAATCCGATTGAGGTTGCCATCAGCGCCCTGCCACGCCACGGTGAAGGCGATTGAGCCCAGTTCCGGGTCGGTATGTTGGGTGATTTGCACCGGCCCATCCGCTGGCCCCTCTAAGGCCACATGGTGCCAATGCATGGCCTGGGGTTTGGTGTCTTTGCGGGAAGCGCGCCAGCTCTCCATGGAATCGGGCATGTGCCAGACGGGAATAACGCGAACCGGAACGCCGTGGGCATTCAAGGTGACGGTGATCTGGCGTTGGCTGCGCAGGCAGCTGGCATACTGACTGGCCAGCGTTTCCGGGTCTAGGCTGGCATCGGCCGACTCGGCCCATGCATCAAATGGCTGGAACAGAACTTCTACATGGTTGTTCAGGTAGGCTACTCGACTGCCACAATCCGTTACCGTCCAGCGGTCTTCGTCCGGTGCATAAAGGGCGGATTCCAGCAGATCCCACAGTTCTGGTAAACCCACATTGGAAAACTGCAGGCTAAGCATGGCCGACAGGTCATTGGTTGTTAAATACTGAGCGTGGACCAAATTAAAGCCAAATAACTCGTTCAGAGCGAGCGCAGTGGCGGCAGATGCCTGCCCGCTGCCCACTAACACTTGCTCAAGCTCCTGGCTGGCGGCGTGGATTTCTTCACTGGGTCCAGTGAGCACCCAGGGCACAATCAATAGGGGGCCAGTTAGGCGATTGAGGGCCGGGTCCAGTGCCGCCTTGGGCATTTTTCCTTCAGCTGCGCCCAGGGCAAGACAGTAGGGCTGAAAGGCGCTGCCCTGACTTTCTTGATAGATGTCAGCCAACGCGGTGTGCACCGGAAACCCCGGCGAGAGAATCTGGGTTTGATCGTAAAGCGCTGCGGATAAGGCCAACCCCAAGCTGCGCACCTCCGGCATCATCTGGGCCAGATCAGCGGTGATGGCATCAATCAGTATCTGACCTTGCTCGCGGCTTAATGGCGCGAGATTAGGCATCTGTTCTGTGGGGTCAATTTCGATGGCCAGCAGTGCGCTAACCGATGTGGTTTCACTCATGAAGCGGGTAACCTGTGGTTTTTGTAGCCTCGCTAACGGCGATATTGGTGCTCAGTGTTTATAAGTCGTCTGCCAGCCGTATGCCTGAGAACATCCACCGCTGGTGCGGGTAAAAGAAGTTCCGGTACGTGGTCCTGGCATGTCCCCTAGGTGTGGCAAAGCTGCTTCCCCGCAACACCATCTGACTGCACATGAACTTGCCATTATATTCCCCAAGGGCCCCCGGTGGGGCGCTAAATCCTGGGTATGGCTGATAGGCTGATCGGGTCCATTGCCACAGTGCCCCGGTGAATTGTGGCCAGTGGGGACCGGCGGGCAGTGGCACTAGGGTACCCGCGGGTTGGCCTACTTTATCCGCCGAGTGTTCCCATTCGGCCTCGGTGGGCAAGCGATGACCGGCCCAGGAGGCGTAGGCGTCAGCCTCATAAAAACTCACATGAGCCACCGGCCCTGCGGGATCCAGGGGGCGCAGACCATTTAAGGTAAATTCCTGCCAGCCATGGTCGGTTTTAACCCAGTACAACGGTGCCTGCCAGCGCTCGGTATTGATAATCGACCAACCGTCAGACAGCCAAAGCGCTGATTTTTCGTAGCCGCCATCACCGATAAACGCCAAGTATTCTGCGTTAGTTACCAAGCGGTCTGCCAATCTGTGGGGCGAAAGCAATGTAGGGTGCTGAGGCAGTTCGTTGTCAAAGCAAAATCCATCCCCGCAGTGGCCCATTTGGGACATGCCACCATCAACGTCCAGCCATAGGGACGGCCTGGCCGGTGGACTGGCCGGCGGCGGGATGGCTTTGTAAGCAGGAAAGTTGGGGTTTTGGAACAACACGTGCTTGATATCCATCAACATCAGTTCTTGATGTTGTTGCTCGTGGTTAAGTCCCAGTTCGACAATCGCCAGAATTTCCTCCGAACAGTCGCCGGATTCAAGCAATTGGGCCATGTGGCTATCCACATGGGAGCGATAGTCCAGTACCTGACCTAGGTTAGGTCGGCTGATCATGCCGCGGCGGTCTCTGGCAAACTGGGGGCCAACGGCGTTGTAATAACTGTTGAACAGATGCTCAAAGCTGGCATCAAACACCGCGTATTGGGCATCGGCTTTGAGTACAAAGGTTTCAAAAAACCAGCTGGTATGGGCCAGGTGCCATTTTCCCGGACTGACATCCGGCATGGATTGGACCAATAGATCCTCCCCATCCAAATTGGCGGTGATCTCCAGGGAATGCTGACGAACGGCGAAAAAGCGATTCAACAGCCGTCCAGATTCGATATGGGCTTCGGGCTTTGCAGTCACAGAGGAGATAACGGTTGCTCGGATCGACTCACATTGTACCATTGCCGGTTCTTGTTCGAGGTTAGCGTTAAGGTATGGATGCAGCAGCCAAAGAGGCACTAGCGCTGGAGCGCGAATGGTTCTACCCATTTGCCCTGCCCAGCGGGGGGACCACACCCACCTATGACGGTGGACGATTGGACGCTGTCCATGACACCCGCCTGAAAATGATGGACAGCGCCATTAACCCATTGCTGGGCCAGAGCCTGGCCGGCCAAACTGTGATTGATCTTGCCTGCCACCAGGGGTATTTTTCGCTCTCGTTGGCGGCTCGAGGCGCCGAGCGCGTGCTGGGTGTGGATGCCAGGCCCGAACACATAGCCGATGCCACTTTGATGGCAGAGCTGGGCGGTTATAGCCAGTTCGAAGGCCAGATCAGCGATATTCATGCGCTGGATACCCAAGCCACCGGAAAATTCGACATCGTCCTTATGTTAGGGCTGATCTATCACCTGGAAAATCCGGTCGGTGCTATCCGCACGGCCCATGCCCTAACCAACAAGGTTTGCCTAGTGGAAACTCAGGTGGTGCCCCATCTATCGGGCAATGTGGACTGGGGTAACTACGAGTTTGTTAGGCCGTTAAAAGGCTGTTTCGGGATCATTGATGAGACCGAGGAAACCCACGGGCCCGAAGCCAGTACCCAGGGCATCTGTCTGGCGCCCAGTACCGAAGGCTTGCTTTGGATCATGCACAAGGTGGGTTTTAGCCGGGTAGAATTACTGGTGCCACCGGCCGACGGCTATGAACAACATCGCCATGGCAAACGGGTCATGGTGGCGGGATACCCTTGATCGCAATCACCGCATAGCGGATAGTTCCCATCAACCCTATTAATGGTGTACTCATGACAGATCAGCTACCCGTCGCCATTTGTGGCGGCACTCGAATACCGTTTTGTCGCAACAACAGTGCCTACGCCACCATCGGCAATCGCCAGATGGGCATCAAGGCCATGGGCGCGTTGGTGGAGCAATGTGGCCTGTCAGACAAAGTGCTGGGCGAAGTCGCGATGGGCGCGGTCATTAAGCACAGTCGCGATTGGAACATGGCGCGGGAAGTGGCACTTTCCAGCGGCCTGTCGCCGCTGACCCCCGGAATCACCCTGCAAAGGGCCTGTGCAACCAGTCTGGATGCAGCGATTTTAGTCGGCAACAAAATTGCCATGGGCCAGATTGACAGCGGTATTGCAGCCGGCGCGGATACCACCTCGGACGTACCCATCGTATTTGGTGATGGTTTTGCATCCCGTTTGCTGGCCACCGCGCGGGCGAAAACCCTGGGCCAACGGCTGAAAGCGTGGAAAGGATTTCGCTTGGGTCATTTGAAGCCTTCCTTTCCGGGTGTGGAGGAGCCACGAACGGGCAAATCCATGGGGCAGCACTGCGAAACCATGGCCCAGCAGTGGGGTATTACCCGCCAAGCCCAGGATGAGTTGGCCCTTGCCAGCCATCAAAAGCTGGCGGCTGCCTATGACGAGGGTTTTATGGATGGCCTGGTTGTGCCGTTTCGGGGCCTGGAGCGCGACGGCATACTTCGCGCCAATAGCACCTTGGAAAAATTGTCGACCTTAAAGCCCGCATTCGATAAACGGTCAGGCAAGGGCACTCTTACTGCCGGTAACTCAACGTCCCTGACCGATGGCGCTAGTGCGGCATTATTGGCCAGTGATGCTTGGGCCAAAGAAAATGATGTGCCTGTGCAAGCTTACCTTACCGCGTCGCGCACCGCGGCCGTGGATTTTGTCGCTGGTGAAGGATTGTTAATGGCACCCGCTGTCGCTGTGGCTGAGCTGCTTAAGGCCACGGGCTTAACCTTCGATGACTTTGATTTTTTCGAAATTCACGAAGCGTTTGCGGCCCAGGTGCTGTGCACCTTAGCGGCCTGGGAGTCTACAGATTTCTGTAAGAACCGACTGGGCTTGGACAAAGCCCTGGGCAGCATCGATCCAGACAAGCTGAATGTGAAAGGGTCCAGTTTGGCGGCAGGTCATCCGTTTGCTGCCACTGGAACGCGAATTTTGCCATTGGCGGCAAAGTTGGTGTCACAAGCTGGCAAAGGCAGAGCCCTTATTTCCGTTTGCACCGCAGGCGGCATGGGTGTTGCGGCAATTGTAGAATCTGCCTGAGAATTACGGCCCCCGGGCCTAACCTTAAGTGTTACTGGCCGGTGACCTTGCCCGTTATTGCTTTGATGTCCGCGTTATTCATTAAGGCCATGAATTTTTCATTGGCCATTAGGGTGGTTAAATCGCCGGTGGATACCGCACGCATAATTTCCGGATCAGCCAAAATCGCCTTCAATTGCGGGTCGTTCTGTAGTTCGCTGATCATGGACATGGTGACGGAGTCACCAGCTAAGCCGCGCTGAATTTGCTGAATTTCCTCTGCGTGTGCCGCACCCGGTGAGGTGGCGCCAGTGGTGTTCTTGCCATAGCGGATGGACTGAACATCGGACTGGGCAATGGTGATTTGCCCCAGCGATTGGCTGGTGATCGTATAAACCCCATTTTTTAGCGTCGAGACGGTCCCTTGTACGACGCTGCCATCCTTAAGGGTCACTGTGGCGGACTCGCTGGTTGATGGAGCTGCCAGGCAAAACGCCACCAAACAAAACAACGGTAAGATCAATTTCATCGTCACACAGTACTGCCAAGTCCTGGGGAAAGACAGGGTTCTTTTGGGCTAACGGCAGGGCGTTACTGACAAGCGGTGACTCGTTTCTATTGGTGCGCCAGCATAATATCCGAATCCAAGGCGACAATCGTCGAATACACGATCTGGTCGCCAGAGAGATGAAACTGGAAATCCCCCACGTTACCCGAGAGCAAGCGACTTTCGCTCAAGCTCAGGTCAGGCAAACGAAAGCGGCGCAACCAGGGGCGATTTTTGCGACCGTAATCCAGCACGGCAATTTCATTTTCACCCACTCGCCAGCCCTGCTGATTGGCCCATCCAACGGGCAGATCTAGATCCGTTACAGCGCCTGTGATCAAAGAGATTTTTGCCACACCCATGCGCTGGGGGTCGAAAAAGTAAACCTCGTTTCCCGGACCTGCCTGCAGATGAAGGGCTTGTCGCTTGGCTAGGGTCTTGGTCGTGCCGTCGGCGCCGATTTGCAGCACGCTGCCGCCATCATTGGCAACGGCCACCACCCGCTGCTGACCGACCATGACGGCTGCGGTAACCGTGGCTTCGATGATTTTTCGCTCTAGAGTCGGTTGCTGCAAAACATTGTGCGCCGGGCCGTCCAGCGGGAAACGCCATAAAGCCAGGCGTCCGTGATGCTGATTTAGCGCATTAATTTCCTGTAAATCCTCATTCCAGGTCAGCTGTGTCCATTGATCTGCCGGCTGATTGGACAGTTGTCGCACCTCCCCGCTGCGCAGATTGCCGACCCAGATTTGGGGCGCTCCAGATCTATCGGACACGAAGGCCAGCGTATTGCCATCCAGGGACAGCGCCGGTGAGCGGTCGCTGCCGGTGGATTGAAAAGGCGATGCGGACGGTGCCGCATTTGACAAAGAGGTCTGACGCAATTCTGTTCGCGAATTCCAACGCACAAAAACCAGTTGGTTATCCACCGGTCCTGGCGCCGGTTCGGTACCATTTTTGCCATACGGCAGAAGACTGAGCGCGCCGGCGCGAGTCAGTTGCATCAATTGAGTCTGGCCATCGCGCAGCACACTTAGCAGCAGCGATTGGGAATCTGCTTGCCAACGCATGCCGTAGACCGTGTCTCCAGGGGCAAACAATTGGCGTAACCCTTGGCCGGGCTCAAGTAGGACAATTTCGCTGCGTGGATTGATCCCGCGCCGGAACGCGATCGCGCTGTTATCCGGTGCGTATCGGCCATCGAGTTCGTGATAGCTGGCAGTGCGTGGATAGGTCAGTAGCTGATCTTCCCCTGATGCCAAAACGTGTTCATGCAGGCGGATTCCATCCGGTTCAATGAGGCGGGAAAACAGCACCCGCTCGCCATCGGGGGAAAAATCTAAGGTAGTGGCCAGATTGGTGGATGTCAGTTCCCGTTCAACACCGCTTTGCAGGTCCAGCATGACAATTTTCTGGCGTTTCCCCGCTCCAGGGGTGCCCCGCAGAAACACCAATGACTGGCCATCCGGTGAGAAGTCTGGCACAGCCTCAAATTGCGCTGAGTGGGTTAGCTGTCGGGCTTTACCTGAATCCACAGGGCGGACAAACAGGTCCGTCTGCCAGTCACCGGGGCTTTGCGCAACGTATGCAAGGGTCGCCCCATCGGGCGATAGCACGGGTCCTCGTTCGACACCGTAGTCGAAAGTAATCGCTCGTGTGACGGTTGGATCTGCCGGCTGGGGATTAGCTTGCAGCGGGGCTGTTGAGGGTCGCCCAAGTGCGGCTAACAGAATGACGCCCGCTAACAGCCCTGCGGCACCGAGTTGGCGCCATCTGAGCGCTGGCCGCGATGGGGTCGGCATTGTGGGCTGGTTGGCTTTTGGGTCGGCGCTTGGTTTCGCCTCTTCAGGCAATAACGCTTCGCGCCGCAAACGATATCCCACTCGGGGAATGGTTTGGATCACCTTGGCCTGGCGGGGATTGTCGCCCAACGCCCGGCGCAGCTCTGTAATCGCATGAGACAGCACTTCGTCGGTGGGCATGGAATCGGCCCACACCGTGTTCAGCAGCTCGCGTCTGGTGACAGGCTGGCCTGCCTGCTCGTAAAGGGCGCACAGCACTAGGGCCGATTTGTAGCTAATCGAGGTCTGCCCCGCTGATGTGCTAACGGTTAGCGCGTCCAGATCTACAGCGCCCTGGGCTATCTGGAGGGTTCCCTGGCAACTCATTGCTGAGTCGGATGTTGCGGGCAGTGACATTTGAGGCTAATTACGTCGCTTTTCGTATTTGTCCTCACTGTTATAGCGAACCTTGAGACAAAACACACGTTTTTGCGGCTTTTCACCACACAAATCAGGATTTTTCAGAACTATTCAGAACTCCCAAGGGCGTGAATTGGCCGTAGGTTGCGAAAACTGCGGGCAGGGCTTCGCCGTTCAGAACTTGACCTGCTTAATCAGGAGTTTTCAGGTGCAAGCGCTCAGCATTGCCTCTGGCCTGCGATGGCAGTGCCAGTGACCAATCCTAAGAAGGAGTGCAGCATCCATGACATACACTCAGCGGCCCTTGACCCGGGCCATCCACACCTTATTGCAAAGCGGCTTGCTAGCGGCGACAACGCTGCCGGTACTTGCCCAGGACCAGGACGAATCCGTTGACCTGGACCGAGTCACTATTACCGGCTCAAGAATCAAACGCGCCGACGTGGAAAGTGCATCGCCGGTTTTTGTAATTCAGCGCGAAGACATTGAACGCTCTGGCCTAACCTCGGTGGGCGACTTGTTGCAGGATCTGCCTATTGCTGGCGCCGCGCTTAATACACAGTTTAACAATGGCGGTAATGGCGAAACTCGTCTGGACCTGCGCAATCTGGGTTCAAACCGATTGTTGGTGTTATTGAACGGCCGGCGCTTCACCTCAAACCTGGGCGGCATAGTCGATCTAAACAACTTTCCTGTTGCGATCATCAAACGCATTGAAATTCTCAAAGACGGCGCATCCTCTATTTACGGTTCGGATGCAATTGCCGGCGTTGTAAATATCATTACCCGAGACGATTTTGAGGGGCTTCAGGCGAACGCCTATATTGGCCAATACGAATCAGAAAATGACGGCGAAATTCAGTCCTTCGATTTTTCAGTGGGGTCAACCTCTGACCGTGGTTCGGTATTTTTCAATGCATCCTACGTACAAGCGGAGGACGTGTCGGCCGGAGACCGAGAAATTTCCGCTGAACCTCAGTTTGGCACTGGCAACGCCTTTGGTTCTTCTGGAACCCCTCAGGCGCGATTTGGTTCGTCATCATTGGGTTCGTTCTCACTGGCAACCGATCCTGGTACCAACGTCACCGGTCCTGGAGGGTTGGGAGCCGCGGCTTTTAGGCCCGCCGATTTTTCTTTCGGAGCTCCGGGTACCGGTGCTGATCGATTTAACTTTGCGCCGGACAATTTTCTTTTGACCCCCCAGGAACGGACCAATATCTTTACCCAGGGAAGGTATGACATCACCGATGATGTTCGGCTTAGTGTTGAAGCCAGCTTCAACAACCGAAAATCTGAGCAATTGCTAGCGCCTACGCCGTTATTTTTAGGGTGTTGCGGTTTCGGGTCTAACCTGGCTGCCAACGTGCCGATCTCAGCGGGTAATAGCTTTAACCCCTTCGGGATCGACTTTGACCCATCAAGCTACATTCTGGGCCGTCGTTTGGTGGAAGCGGGACCACGGATCAATACCCAAGATGTGGACAGTTACCGCTTTGCGCTGGCATTGGAAGGCGCGTTCCAGCTTGGCGAGAGGTATTTTGACTGGGACGTAGCCTATGGTTATGGCGATATTGATCGGTCCAGTCGAAACTCGGGTAGGGTCAACATCCAGCGGGTACTGCAGGCGCTGTCAGGCCAGCCTTGCCGCGACAATGCGTTTAGTGACGGCTGCGTTGAGCTCAATCTGTTCGGCGGCCAAGGGCCGGATGGGCAAGGCACGATTACACCGGCCATGCTGAACTACATTTTGTATAACGAGAATGAAGCCTTCGGCAATTCACTGGTGAACTATACCGCCAACCTCAGTGGCGAAATCATGGAGTTGCCAGCGGGGCCGCTAGGACTGGCCTTAGGTTTTGAACATCGCGAAGAGGAAGGATTCGACTCTCCCGATGCCTTGGTGTCTGCCGGGATCACTTCCGGCAACGCGCGCCAACCAACCTCCGGCGCGTTCAGCGTCGATGAGATTTACGTGGAATTGGCGGTGCCCTTGCTCGCAGGAGTCACGGGTGCCCAACGGCTGGACTTTTCATTGTCCAGCCGCTGGTCAGACTACGATACCTTTGGCGATACCGTGAACTCGAAGGTCGGCATCGAATGGCAACCCATCGATGACCTGCTGCTCCGGGCGACGTTTTCAGAAGGATTTCGCGCACCGTCAATCGCTGAATTGTTCGCCGGCCGGGGTGATGCATTTCCCCAGCTAGCCGACCCGTGCAACTCCTTTGACTCCGATGGAGATGGTGTCGTGGATACGGTGCCAGCGTTACCCGGTTGCAGCGGCGTGCCCGCAGGTTATCAGCAGGCTAATTCGCAAATTCGCATTACCCAAGGTTCCAACCCAGATTTGACCCCTGAGACCTCTGAGTCCTTCACCTTTGGTTTTGTCTACAGCCCAAGCTGGGTCGACGGACTGGACCTTACTGTGGACTACTACAACATAGAGCTGGACAATACGATCACCACAGTCGGCGCCGTGACTATCCTCAATAGCTGCGCAAACACCGGCGTGGTTTTGTGTGACCTGATTAGCCGCAGTGCTTCATCAGGCGCCATCTTGGATCTGCTGAACGCGGGCACCAACATTGGCGGCACAGAGGTTGAGGGTGTGGACCTTCTGATGAGTTACGCGTTTCCCGAGAGCGATTTCGGCTTTTTCCGCGTTGTCTGGGATTCCGCTTACCAAGGCACTAACGAACTGACCGTGTTGGCCAATGACGGGTCAGGGGATTTCGTCACTGCCAACCGATTGGGTTTCAATATCGGCGACGGTGCGTTTACCCGCTGGAAATCTAGCCTTGATGTGAATTGGAGTTATGGCAACTGGGAAGCTTCCTGGGGCGTTCAGCACATAAAAGGTTCGGACGAGACCTGTGAAGCCTCGGCTGCCCTTAACGGCCCCTTGTCCGGCGCCTTTGGTTTTTGCAACGCGGGGCCTGATTCAGACGATTCGGGCTTTCAGGATAACCGGCACATTGGTTCCACCACCTATCATGACGTCCAAGCCTCCTATTTCCTTAGCGAGTACGACACTCGGATAACGTTGGGCGTGAATAACTTATTCGACAAAGGTCCACCCATTTCCGTCACCGCGTTCGCCAACAGCTTTAACGTGGCTGACTATCGGGTACCCGGTGTCTTTCCTTACGCGCGCGTCACAGTCGACTTCTAGGTTGCTCTGACGCTCACATCAGTAACCCGGGCCTTCGGGCCCGGCAGATCGCCCCGTGATGGACTCTCCCACGTTTTAGGATTGGCACTCGAAAACAGTGGATTTAAGCGGGGCGGTCTTTTTCTTTGCCCTTGATCAGTCGACGGCAACGGCCGCAACAGGGGCGAACATGGCGCGGCGACTGCCAGGGGTTTGTTCGTGTTCGGTCAGTCGGACATACATCTCAAAGTAGTCGCGAATCCGGCTGACATAGTCAGTCACCTGGCGAGCATCAAGGTCTTTGTACCGAGCTTGTTTTGGCAGTTCGGCCATGGCGAGCTCAACATGCCCGAACCATCGTCTCGGATCGTAGCCGCGCTGAACGGCAAGTTTGCGTGCAGCAATGACGTGGGCTAAGCCGCCGTTGTACGCAGCCAAAGAGAACCAGGTGCGATCGCGAATATCCAGATCTTCCTCTAATTGACTGCGCACCCAATCCAGATACTTAACCCCTCCATGAACAGACGATTGGGGGTCAAACAGATCAGAGATGCCCATTTGCTGAGACGCAGCGGTTTGCAACTGCATTAGCCCCTTGGCGCCGGAGCGCGATACGGCATTGGGATCAAAACGACTTTCCTGCAACATGATGGCAAGGATCAATCGCCAATCAAACGCGTAATAATTGGCATACCGTTGGGCCAGCTCATCAAAGGGTGAGAAGCGGTGGTCGCGCTGAAACACCGCCACCGCGCTGCGCAAATTGTCGCTTGCAGCGGTGCCGGAAAAATACTTGTTGCGGCCGATACGCACCCGTCTCTGGCTGGCCTTACTGGCGAGAAATTCGTTAACGACGTTGGTAAGCTGGGGCGTGTCATTGCGCATTGTCCAAACCCTAGAGGTGGTCTGGTCAAGTTCCATCAAGCTGACAATATCGTTGCGCCACAGTGACTGCAGCTGGAACTGGTGATCATCGACGACGGCAAAATCGGCTTCCCCACGAATCACCGCGTCAACCAGTTCTTCCGCATTGACAGCCTGGGTCTCAACCTGCGCGCTAATACCGGCATTAGTCAGTTGTTCAAAGTGGGCAGGGTAGGGACTTGCGGTTCCAACTAATACGCGCTTTTGATGAAAATCCAGCGGCCCCAAGCGATGGAAGCGACCTTTAAGGCTAACCACCCGACCACCCGAGTTCAGATAGGGAATGCTGGCGACCGTCGTTTCTGTCACTATGCTTGAGGGCAGTAGTGCCGCCGCCATATCAGCTTCGCCCCGCTCCAGGCGTTCGATCATTTCCTGCTGATCACGGGCAATCACCATTTCCAGGCCAATGCCGTGGCTACGGGCAAAGGCTCTGGCCAGGTCATAGTCGAACCCTATGAAATGCCCTGACCAAGCGAAGTAGGTTTCGGGGCGATATAGCGTGACCAAGCGCAACCGGCCTCGTTGTTTGATTTGCGGCCAATCGCTGTGATCCACATACAATGCCGCGCGGGTGAGTGAGCGTTCACGGAGAAAATCGTCCACCTTTTTTAGCAATACTCGATCAGCGCTGCGCACCGCCCAACTCAGAGCCACTTGGTCGCGAAGGCGCTGGCGAGGTTTTAGGCCGGCAATTTCTGTATCCGTAAACTCAAAGGCGTAAGCCAGTGATGCCGGAAGTTCACCGCGGGCTACCTGGGATAGTAAATCGAATCGGCTCGCTCGCACCGGCGCAACCGATAGCCGTAAATCTTTATTGGTCTTTTTCAGCAATAAGGCCTGATGCCAAGCATCGGAGGCAAAATGCACAGTGAGTGGCGCAGATTTGCTACCAGAGTCGGTCACGTAAGGGCTGGTGACACGCCACAGGTCCGCGTGACGTACCGGCAGGGTGTGGGTTAAGCCGGAGGGTAGGGGGCGAGCCTGAGACAAGGGTTCAATGGCAACGTCGATGTCGCCGTCAGCCAGCGCCTTAAGCAGCGAATCTACCCCAACGTAGTCGATAAAGTAGGCTCTGGCGTTTAGTCGCCCTGATAGGTTCAGGGCCAGCACCCGTTCCTGCTCTGCAGTGGCGGAGGCAGGGGCTAACTGACCAATGCGAAGCTCACCGGATGCTTTAATTCGATTGATCGTCTCAAAAGCCAGGGCGCGATGACTGGGCATCAAAACACCGGCCAGCGCCAGCATCAGCAGGGCTGCCAACAAAACTCGGATTTTTCTTTTTCCAGCCGGGGAGGCAGGAATACGCGCATCCATTGCGACAACCAGTAAAATTTCCGGGCCAAGGATACTAGACTGCTGAACCGGAATTTTCCAGTTTTATTAGGCGTTTGCGCGGCCTTCTTGTGTGAATATTTGTTGCGCTTAAAACAGCTTGAAGTTGCCCATGGAGCCGCCGTTGCGGGTGCGTTTGGCGCGCCGGGACTTGATTCGGCCATGCAGGCGCTTGCGCCGATTGATAACAAAATCTTCCCGCGCCAGCTCGCTTTCCTTAATTCCGCGGTGGGCAGCTTCCGCACTTCGGTACACGCAAAAGTCCCGGTAGGCTTCAATCTCGTGTTGCAATTCCCGCACGGCCAGTTCAATCATGATGGCATCATCAAGAAAACCCAGGCCCGGGATTTCGTCGGGAATCAGGTCTTCTGGATCGCTGAAATAGGCCAGTGCGCTCATCACCCGTTTGCGGTCAGCGGCCGGCATGGCCCAACCCTCATCGCCGACCATATCGATGAGCCCCCGCAAGCGAGCTAAGCGGTCTGTGATGAAATTTGGCGCCTTTTTGGCATTCACCTGACTGAGCAGGTTACTAGCAGCCCTAATTATCGTTGCGTCGTCAGTCTCCTTATGGGCCTTAATGGCGCGTCGCATTACCCCGCGAAAGTGGTTCAGATCAGTGTCGCTGAGATCAAAGGTAATGCGTAAAGACATGCGGATAACCTCGTTGTGGATTTGATGGACCAGCGTAACCCTGCAGCGCTTCAGGCGTCAACGTGACGGACGGCCTAAAAGGTCGAGCGTTGTCAGGGTAGGACGCGCCCCCTGGACTGCATTTTCCACAGCCGAGCTTAAAAGGCGCCAGCGCGGGCCAAACCGTCGTGACCAATCTTGGTCTCGGGCAGCATTTCCCGCGACTGCAACGCCTTAGATTGGCCGTGGAGTTGTGCTCAACCGTTCGAAGTGTAAAGCCAGTGCTGGTCCCAGTTTTCTTAGCAAAGCCGTTTGATCTTCGCGGTACACTGCAGAGCGTGAACCAAACAGGAGTACGCCTTGCCATCCGTTGAGGGCAGTCATCGGCAGAGCTACAAGGGATTTGATCTGCGTCGCCCGCACCATGTCACGCAGAAAGTCGTCTTCAGACGCTTCAGCGGCAAGCGTGGGCAAATCGTCGATGAGAATAGGTTCGCCATCGAGCATGGCTTGGTCTAAACGAGCGCCAAAGGTCGTTTGTGATTCGCAGTTCTTGGTTGGCCAGTTTTGTAGCGTTTGTGGGGGCAATGCATTGAGTACTAGGTAATCACGACTTTCGACCCTTGGCACCAGTAAGCCGGTCCAGGCCACGGGTAAGTAAGTGCCAGACGCATTGATTATGGTAGCCAGACATTCTTCTACACGCTGGGTTTGTTGCATCTCACTGAGTAGTTTTACGACCAACTGTGAGCGACTGGATACAAGATTGAAAGCCCGAGACAGCACTGTCACCTCGTCGTCTCCCGCGACCCTTAGGCTGTAACCAAAATCGCCGTTGGCAACCCTGATACAGGCATCGGTGGTTTCGCCGATCCGTCGAATGACTCTCAAATAAAACCAGACCAGTCCTAACACACCCAAAACCGCCAGTAGCGCGGACAGACCTAGCACCACTCGTTCGCTGAGGGCTGATTGACCGTTAAGAAATCCACGGTAGGTCTTACCCATTTTCATCACCTGGGCTTCGAATTGCGCTCGGTTGTCAACAACAAACTTTGCGCCCCATTCGATCCGGGGTTCATCCAAGTCGTCGCCCATTTTTTCGTCAAAACCTGCTTCAAAGTTCGACCATGTGGCGCGGGTCTCTTCCAGTGAAGCTTGGACCTGTTCCAGGTCTGGCTCCAGCTTTAACACCGATTGAGCAAGGGCGGATAGCGCGGGTGTATGGCTGTTAACAAGGCCCTCTTCAACCTTGGACAGGGCCGTTTCCAGGGCAACAAAGTCGCCTCGAATATCATGCAAAAAAACCTGCAAATCCCGAGCATAGCTTTCGAAGTCTCTAGGTGCGTTTTCCAGGTAATTTTGGCTGCTAGCCCCTAGGGCTGCGGTCTGATTCTCCAACTGTGTCAGTTGGCCTAGTCGCTCAAAATTCTTCCCCGTTTGATCGAGCACTGTGAGTTGATATACCGATGCAAGCACGGCTAGCAGAACAAATAGGGTCAGACCGAGAAAGGCCTTGATTCGCAATTGATAAGATTTTTTTACGCTGCTCATAGTGTTTTCCTACAAAGACCAATGGTCTAGGAATTGTTGACGCTTTTTGGGTTTGTCGATTTCATCGGCCAGGAGGTGAACCAGTTCCGCCACGCTGATAGCGTTCTCGGCGTGCCGGTTTACCATTTCGGTAATGTTGCCTTTGCAGTGCTTGGACAAACTCTCTTTCAGTTCGGTAAGCAGTGACTCGTCAATAGCGCTGGCTAAGCCACTGGTCACGGCGGTCATATGAGCGTCGGATAAGCTGCGGGAAATAACCGTGAGTTCCGCACTTTCCGTTGAGGTAATCCGGGTTTCTGCTAAATCGGTCGTTGGTGGTTCGGCGCTTGCCCGAGGCGCAGCTGGGACCGAGTCATTGGGACCTACTTTAAGGTTTACGAGCGCCCGTTTTAGGTCGCGGGCCAACTCATTAACATCGTTGTGACGCAATTTTCGATTGGGATTGAGCCCGCGCTCAAGGACTTTTATCAGAACGTTGGGTACCGGAGCAGTCAGATCGATGCGCAGGGTTGAAGGTAAGCCTGGGATGGGGTCTAAGGGTTTGCAAGGCACCCCAGACGGAATGTGGGCGTTAGCGAGCATTTCATGCAACACCACGGTGGCAGCAAATAGATCAGCGCGGTGATCCAATTCCAGTGCCATGGCTTGTTCCGGTGGCATATAAAGTGGTGTGCCCACAATAGAGCCAACTTTGGTCAGCGCACTGTCGTCGACCCTGGCGATGCCGAAATCCGTAAGTTTCGCTGCCCATTGCCTATCCACGAGAAGGTTGGCGGGCTTAACATCTCGATGGACAATGCCCAAAGCGTGGATTGCTCGAAGGGCTGAGAGCAGTTGGGAAAACACTTTGAAGACCGCTCTTAGGCCAAAATCTGACCGTTCGCGCATGGCCTGTTCCAGCGATTGACCCTCAACGAAATCCATCGCAATAAACGGTACGCCGTCGGATTGCCCAAATTCGAGAACCTGGACCACGTTGGGGTGGGTACAGGCCGCTGCAGCGCGCGCCTCGCGACGAAACCGTTCCAGATCCGCCGCATTGTCTTCATGAATGATATGGGAATGTAGTGTCTTGATTGCGACTCGTCGCTGGATATCAGCGTCGAAGCCCTCAAACACAACACCCATGCCGCCTCGACCTATCTCGCGGCGCACTTCGTATTTTCCGATATGTTTAATTTCGCTCACTTCCTTGTGACCCCTAACTAGCCCCTGAACCCATTTGACCTGAGAAACACCCGGTTGATTTCACGCCGAATTCATGTCTACTCCCGCTAGGGTGGGGCTCAAGGGTCTAAATAGAGGGGAGGTAGTTCATCGGATTATTCGCCATTAAGGCACACGAGCTAGGCCGGTCTGTTGGCTCGGAAAACGCTCTCGATGCGCGACCGTTTTTCTTTAACTCCCCGGATATATTGCATCTGAGTTGATATCTAGGCTTCTGGATTTCACCTTCTGCCGCATCGAATTACGCCAGCAAATGCGGCAAGCGTGGCGCCGGCCCACCAAACTCCATCGCCTGCCAGCCACGTTGAGAAGGTGCCTAAGCCGCGTCGCGGCTTAGTGGAGATGACAAAAACATTCACAATTGGTCAGCGAAACCGGCCGTGAGGTTGGCCAGCGATGCAGGGATTTGACGCTGCTGACCGCGCAGTGATCAAACCCATGATCCCGGGATTTGCCAGCCGGAGGAAAAGCGCGCCCTCGGCGGTTTGTGCGGGAGTCAACCCACTTAACTAAGTGGCAGAATTTAATGAGCTTGAAAATACTCGGTCCGACTTGTCATCGTTGAACGTTGTGTTCAGCAACGGTTTCGAACAAGTGTTAGCGTGGGGTTTACGAGGGTTCACCCATTACCAACCGATTCAGACGGGACAATGCTTCCTGATCTGCTTTTGCGCCTCGTTTTGACGGCGGGAATATTTGTGGAAATGCATCGCCTCGTGGTGATTCACCATGCTTGATGGGTTCATCGTAGGCCTGCAACAGCGAATCGGGTTCGGACAATCCGGTGGGAGCGAAGACTGTGTCATCGCCTAACCAGCGGGTGGAAAAGCCCAAGCGTGGGCTGTTTTCTTTGCGGTGGGGAAGCGACCCATGGACCAGCCATGGATGAAGGATGACGGCATCGCCCTTGTTGACAGTCCATTGCTGGAGACCCTCGGTCATCCCTTCAACCCGTTTTTCTAGATCGTCTCGCTCAATATGTTTTGGGGGCAATGGGATGTTCGGATCGGAAGGAGGTGGGCGGTATTGAAACTCCTGTTCCAAATGACTGCCGGGCAAGGTCACCAGCGGTGCGGAATCTTCATCCACATCGGTCAGCGCAATCCAAAGAGACGGGATCATGTTTCCCTTAAATGAGAACGATGTAATGTCATGGTGCCAGGGCGTTGCTGTTCTGGGCTCAATTCCGTCTTTATAAAATAAGGCATCAAACCAGAGGCGTGCCGTGCTGCTTTCGATCACTTTGGCGACCAATTCCGCCGCGCCAGACTCCCAGGCCCATTGTTGATAAACCTTGTCTGCACGGCAGGCAAAGGCAAAACCAATTCTGCCGTCACCTTCATTGCGGATGTAAACGCCCGGGTGGGCATCAGCCCCATCCGATAGAATTTTCTCAAACCGGCTGACCAGGGTATCTGCCCAATAGTCTTTGAACGCACCAGGAACACAGACGGCTCCATCACGCCGATAACTTTCAATCATTTCAGGTGTTACAAGATCTGCACATTTCATCGTTAGCGCGCTTTTCCATCAAATAAGGTGAGTGTCATGTTGGATTGTCTTACTGAGATTGCTCAAGCAGGTTTAGCAGCCTTTTGTTTCGGCGCCCGTGTTAACCATAATGCCGGGACCGTGATGACAGAAACGTCTGATCAAAAGACCTTGTTGATGCCGAAGTAAGCAGCAACAATCGTACCGAGATAAACCATGATTACCACTTGATAAACTCGGCCCAAATTCTTTGACAGCGAGGCATTGATCTCCTGGGTTGCCCCCTCGGTTTG
>CAZLJY010000014.1:0-40677 GCA_964559945.1 uncultured Gammaproteobacteria bacterium
ATAGTATTTCGTCCGGGGGAAGCGATTGGTCCTGCAACCCATCGATTAACCAGTGCATGCTGGATGTACCCCTGAACAACCTCTTGTCATCAAACCCACTGGTCTTGCAAATCGTCTATGACACACCCGGCGCGAAAGCGCTTTCGCTGGCATTGCAGCCTGTCACCGGTTTGCCCGACCCTAGGCCCGAAGATAATCAGACGCAGTTGCTATGGATTCTTGCCGACGCTGAGGAACAGATATTCAAAAACAGCTTTGAAACCGATCTGGTAGATGACTAGCAGGGTGTTGAAAAAATCCATCCTTGGCTTTTTCAACAGGCTGCTAGTGAGGCAACTGTAGTGTCCTGATGCGCCCAATTGTGATGGGTGCGGGATTACCCTCTAGGCGGTTATTGGATTAAAAAAGCCTGCAGGCCAGCGACCATCAGGTAGTTGGCCTGCAGGCAACGCCACAAGAGCGTTTTGGGGCTGGCTGCCCTTGCTCCCCTATGACCTAGAAGTCCATCAATCGATGTCGATATAGATCGGAACCATTAGCGTCTGCGGATCGACCTCGCCAGCGACCTTGCCGACCACCACTTCATCTACGCCGCCTTTGTGCTTGTGTGCCTGCCCGCCAGCATCAATAGAAATTTTCCTACCTATAGCCGGCATGCTGCTCTTATTGAGCCCAGGCAGTCTGACCTGCGCGGCCAGGCCACTGGTCACAACCAGCAGGTAATTGTCAGGATTCACTGCACCATCGCTGGGTAAAAAATTCGTTCGGCTTTTGCCCGACTCAAGTTTTTCCTCTTCCACCGAAATCGCTCTTTCGCCAACACCAATCACACCATGAGCGTTGGCATCACTGATTCGAGCAACACCGACAACCGGCTTACCCGTTTCTGGGTTAACCCCCAGTCCTGCCAGCGCAACCAAATCGCCAGGTTGAATTGTCTCATCACCCAGATTGACCGCGAGTATTTTTGCGCTGGCGCCTCGGTCGGTAAAACTATTGGCAGACACCCCGAATCCGGCCCCGAAATAGCCATCAAAAAAGCCGGCCTCGCTTTCCGCTAACAAACCGCGATACTGCTCGCTCACTATCTCCGCACCGTAGCTATTAGTCGCTGTTCCGCGTGCCTGCAGACCTGACTCCCCGCTAAAATCGCCGCCAAAAGAACTTGCGCTGGTACCACTAACGCCAACACCGGTGTTGCTACTGCCGGCGACACCGGAACTGCTAAGACTTCGCCCTCTCACCCCACTAGCGTTTTGAGCCAGTCCATAAACGCCCGCTGCAGGTGGTGCTCCAAGACCGGCAGAATCGCCAGACAAACCCATCACACCTATTCCAGTGTTTCCGCTGGCATCGGCGTGTCCTAGAATCCCAGCCGGGGGCAGGAATAACGGACTGACCGTCCCGCCTGAATAGGCAATGCTGCCAATGACGCCGTAAGGGCTGTGATTATCGCTAGGCGTCGTGGGTGCACTGTTGATGCCTACCAAAACCCCACTTTGCAGCAGCTCTGCGTTGCCACTATTGGCGCCGGTTAGAAATAGCGGTAAAGACACAGCCCCCGCATCTACCGCGCCATCGGCAAGCTCAGCGAGCCCAACCGCGTTGGTCGCTATTTCGCTGGCCGTCACAGCGTTGCTGGCAATATCCGCGGCGGTCACTGAGTTGTTAACAATATTGGTAGAACTGACGGAATTGGAATCCACCATTAGCGCTTGCAATGCGTAAGGTGTGGGCGAGATCGCTTGTCTGGGCTCCAAGATGTTCATGCCGCTTGCGCCGTCGCGACGCAGTCGTATTTCAAGCCACAAAGCAGACCCATCAAAGGGGGCATCGCCGAAATCCAAAATCGCGGAAAAAACACCGTTACTGACCTGGACGTCGTCAACTATTACCTCCGGCGCTAGGCTTGAGCCGCTGCTGGCGCTGTCAAAAATTCGGAATTCCATGTCGAATAGCCCGTTGACTGGGCCGCCACCGTCCTCTAACACCCCCTGGTAAGTTATCCCTGGATCGACAACGGTTTGGGCTGTTGCCATCGGCGCAAAAACAGTGAGAAAAACAAGGGCAAGGAAATATCGTTGGCAGTTCATGGGCATAGTGTTTATCTAAGTAGAGTTTCAATATATACGGATTCTTCCGTCCTAAATGACAAGTCAGACACAAAACCTATACGCTCCACTGGCAGCTTACCAATCACGACGCCCATTTAAAAACTTCGAAATTTGCTTATTTTCTTTAAAAACAAAACCCTATAAACCCACGCCGCTTCACCAAGTCATTCCTTAGAGCAGTATTCCTAGGTCGGGATTGTCGTTTTTTCTCTGCCTTTGCGTATGTATAGGTACGGAAGGAAAACTTCCGGAATGTACTTATCCAACGAGGCGTTGATGAGAACTTTTGCCAAAACAGGGTCTAGCAATTCCACTCAAACCTTAGGCACCCCTATCAGGTGCCAGGGCGCAGCTAGAGCGCAATCTTCTCCTGTGGGTGCATCGGTTGTTGGCAGTAGAGCTGCGCTTTGCCCAATGCCGACAGCGAAGGCTCTTGAGCCTGATCGATGCGTTCTTCTCGCGTCTCCCCTATTGCGGGCCTAAGGGCTCGAACATCGACGAGCAACAAGACAGTTAGAGGGAGAACCTACAATGAACAACCGATATCAACATTCAGTGTTTAAACCGAAGGCCAGCATAATGGCCGCTTTTTTTGTGTTTGCAATGACCGGACTGGCCACTGCCGTGGCAGAAGATAAGCTCCTGCGAGTCACCTTTGAGAAAACATTGTTGGATACGCCAACCGGCGTTGAACAAGTTTACAAAAAGCTAAAAGTCAGTACGAGACGAGCGTGTCAACGTTCGGTCACCAACTCCATCAATGAGCGAGAGATCTGTAACCGGCAGGTGTTAGCCCGGTTTGTTGATACGCTGGACAACCTGCAACTGAGCCATTATGCCGATACGGGCCAGCATCTTGATCACCAGGCGTTAAGCGCAAAGTAGTCTTTTGGGTTTCATCAGCATCAAAAGGCGCACATCTGTGCGCCTTTTTTTCGCAAGCAAAGAGCCGAACTCATTGGGTCAGGCCAACATCGCGGGGCTACCAGCTAGGGTGCAAATTCACTGTACTTAACGCTAAACAAATGATTAGGTGTCTTGATGACAGCCCCTATCGACTGTGCCAAACATGATTACCTGGAAGCGGCCTGCGTTTTGAAGTATCAGGTCAGGTTATCGCTGCGCAACGGCACCGAGTATGTCGGTTGGCCGAAGACCACCAAAACCCTGCCTAGCAAAGTCGAACTGTTGGTCGTGGAAATTTCAAAAAACCAGCAGATTGAAATTGCCCTGCACGATCTAAAGTTACTCGAAGTACTAGACCCAAACCCCCGCTTCAGTCGTGTGACGTTTTAAGCATGGCTAACTCACTACCTAAACATCCCTCAAGCATAAAAAGCATTGATCATCGTCAGCTTGATCGGCGTTGGGAACGCTAGTCGGACAAGGTCTTAAACGCCGCCTTCACCAAACGTTTAAGTTCCGTCACCGGTACTTGGTCAGAAGATTTAAAGTTGAAGCAGGACTTTCCATGCATTCGGTCTTTCAAGAGATCCGATACACCCTCAAGCAAGGTCGGATCAAGATAAACCGGAAACAAATGAAAGCTGGTGTAATTTTTCTTCACTTGAACCGCAGCAAACATCTGCGGCTTTTTTGATGAGAGGGTTTCCTCCAAATAAAAATTGGTATCGGTATCGTGTTTCACCGACATTTTCGTCGCATAAGGTCTCAGTACATCAGACAATTCAACAAATGGCGTCGCTTCACTCATGACGTTGCTCCTTTAGGTCTCAACAACCGCTGCGCGGCAAAGACACCCGCGGCCAACGAAATCAGCGCTACGGGTACAAACCACACTGGATGCTGAAAGGAAAACACGTTGATCAGCATCAGTACCGATAAAACCGCGGCAATGATTACCGGAAAATAGGTCACCTTGCCAATCCATAATGCCACACCGCCACCCACGAGGGCCGCAAACCCCAGCCCAAGGGCGGCTGCCATAAATTGCCCTTGCCCCTGCAACCACTGGTGTCCCAACGTTTCAATGGCTGCCACACAGCCCCCCGCAATAAATATACCGGCGATGATCGCCCCAATACTACGTAACCAAGTCGGCATGGCTCTAAGCTCCTAAAAAGTGTGCGGAAATCATAGCTATTGAGCTACCGCGCGTATTGTAAAAACCGGCACCTGCGGTCCTTTAGGTCAATCGGGGAGAAAATGAGGTGCCTCGGTGGGCGCCGAGGCATCCAAACGTGCTTTAAGGTAATTATGGGGTGAGCGGCCAGCAAAGCGCCCAAAGTCCGACGTCATGTGAGCCTGGTCGGTATAACCAAAGGCAGCGGCAACCTCAGCCAAATTCATCTGCGATACATCGGCGCCAAGCAGGGCGTCAAAGCGGTGTAACTGAAGCCAAAACTTTGGCCCCACCCCTAACTGGTTTTTGAATTTTTTTCGAAGCCCCCGTGAGGACAGCCCCAGATAGTCGGCCAATGAGTCGGCCCGCCACCGCATCTCAGCAAGTGCGCGCAGGGTCGGAATTTCGATCACTGGACGGTGCGTTAAACGCTGAGAGATCCACCGACTTAAACAGGCCATTCGCGATGACTCTGTTGTTAACTCCAAAAGCTGTTCTTGCAATAACTGCGCCTCAGCACCGATCAAATCTTGCAACGGAATCGGGTACGCCGAATCACGATTGATGGCGGGACCAAACAGGTTGACCGCAGCCTCGATAGTCAACCTGGCGCCAACCAAATGCAAGGCACCCAGCGTTTGCGCAAAACGCGGCCCTGATTGAATCGGCGTTATCCAGCCGCCGGAAAAATTGAGCGGATCAGAGAGTCTGTCGGATCGCCAGAAATGATTGCCAGATAAGGAGATAATCATCTCGACATAGGGTTTCGGTAACCCGGAATACAGCCCTTCAGGCTCGCCGCTGAGAGACCACAGCTCAACCACACCGGGTGGCAGCTGACCTGTAGGCGAACTCAAAATCATCTCCATACGCTTAAGCATACGTATTGGCGCAAACATTGGTAGTGACAAGCGCCACGATAGCCCTGTCACTTAGCCGTCCAAACGATGCCTACCAGCCCTGAAATTAGTTCCCAATACTTCCGCCTTGGGGGGGCCAGGGTCTTGGTTGCCCTGGGCAATTTTCGTGTTAAGGCGATCAATGGCATTCGATAAAGTTAAAAAAGACGGCGCACTTAGCCGATGAAACCGTTACCGCAATTTCGGTTTGAACAAGCTTTTTACGATTCACGTGCCACAATGCATCTATGAAAAATCACATTTACCCGCTATTGCTGCTATTTAACGTCACGTCTGTGCTGGCGCAATCAGCCAGCATACCCGGCGCTGTCTCTGCGCCTTTCCCGACTTTTGAGCATGCAACCATTGAGTGGGCTCTTTCTGGCGACAACAATCTAAATGGCCAAGTCTCGGTTCGATTCCGCCCGTTAGGCAGCACCGAATGGCGGAGTAATGTGCCTTTGCAAAGGATTGCGGCCGGGACAAATGAAGGATTTAGTTGGGCCAACCGACATTCCGGTTCGCTATTTAAGCTGACGCCAAGTACCACCTATGAGGTTGAGTTAACACTCAACGACCCAGACGGCGGTAATGCGATGGAAACCCTAATGGTGACCACCCGGACGCTGCCTACAGTGGCCCCGGCGGCCACTGAGCGGCTGGTGACGCCAGCCACGCTGGGGGCCGCGTTGAACGTGGCGGCAGCAGGCGACATTTTGATTCTGGGCCCAGGCCAATACAACGGGTTCAATGTCAGCATCAGCGGTGCAGCCGGTGCGCCCCTGGTCATTCGCGGGCAGGCCGGGGCTGAGATCAATGGTGAGCTGGGAATATTTAGTCAGCGACATATTTGGCTTGACTCGCTCACGGTGAATGGCCGCATTCGCTTCAATCAATCGGACAACATCACAATCACCGGATGTCAGGTTTTTGCTAGTGCTAACCAGTTCAGTGGCGATGGCATTGTGTCGTTTGGCCGCAGCGAAAGCGCTTATATCGCGGATAATACGGTTACGGGTACCACTTCCTGGACTGAGGCTGCGTTTGGCAACAACGGTAACAATCGCGGCGAAGGCATTGTGCTCACTGGCCCAGGGCACGTAATTCAAAATAATCGTGTCAGTGGTTTTCGCGACAACATATCTTTTTTAGAAGATGGCGGAGCCATAGATCAATTCAGCATCGACGTGTTAAACAACGACCTTAGCGAAGGTGCCGACGACGCTATCGAAGCAGACTTTTGTTTTCACAATTGCCGAATTATTGGAAACCGAGTTACCAACGCTTTTGTGGCTTTTTCCTCCCAGCCAAGCTTAGGTGGGCCCACCTACTTCGTGCGAAATACCGCGTACAACGTCGCATTCACCGCCTTCAAACTTCTTCGCGGTAGCGAGGGTGATGTTTTGTTTCACAACACTGTGGTGAAAAACGGTGACGCGCTTGGCGTGTTTACCAGCCGACAAATTCGTCGTCTTACAACTCGTAATAATCTGCTTATTGGTGGACCAGGCGGCAGATTCAACGGATTTAGCAGTGGCACTGGTCGAGTGATCAACATTGCAACGTTGATCACGGCGGGCTCAAGCCTTAATTTTGATGCATTAGGATCAACCACTGGACTGTTTGAAGGTCGCATGGGGTCAACTTCTTTCTCTAGTCTTGCTGAGCTGCGGGCTACCACCTCACAAACCAATGCAGTGCAGGTCTCTATGGGTGCTTTTGCCCAACCCGTTGCTTTTCCTAGTCAACCGACGATCCAATACGCTCCGGTAGATTTACGCCTTTCAGATGCCACGGCGGCGTTGGACAGCGGCGTTGCACTAGCAAATATTAACGATGGTGCCACAGGGTCCGCCCCCGACGCCGGCGCCCTGGAATTTGGACAACCAGCGCCGACTTACGGTCCGCGAATTGCCGGTAAAATATTTGCCGATGGCTTCGAATAGCCCACCCAGCCGATACATTTCGTCAGTCCATTCGGCTGCCTAAGCGAAAGGCGGTACCTACACCCAGAAGTAAAAATAGAATATCGAGAGCGCCCAGACCATCGAGCATGACATCCATCGCGGATAAGTCACTGAGCTCGCCAAACGCAATCTCCTTCCAAGCTTCGCTATCGGATTGCTCCGGGTCAAAATTTCTAAGGTCAGGTTCGAATACTTCCCGGAATTCACTCAGCTCCTCTGAGGTCACCGCATCGGCATTCACCGCCTCGGTGTATCCCCGGTCCACCATATATTGGCGAATGGATGCGTCACTATCTGACACACCGCGTAAAACCTGAGCGTCCTCAACGAACTCCTGGTACCAGTCGCCAACATCTGTGTCGTCGCCGAGAACCTCCGAGATGCCCTGCTGCACCTCGTCGATCACTGCCTGGGCTGCCCAGTATTTGCCCAATGCGATAGCGCCAAACGCCAACACCCCACAGACAATGCCCGCCTGCATGCCCCGGGAGCCCATACTTGCTGCCACAAATCCCACCGCACCGCCGATCGCCCAAGCGACCAGGCCTACTTCATAGCCAAAGCTCACCGCAATGATTTTCCACACCAGAGCACCCACCACCGCAGCGCCAGCTGCTGCCGCAATGGCCTTGGCATTCAGGTTGTCTTCTTCCTCGACCAGATCTTCATCCACATCCACCGCTGCGTTGGCGGCGAGCCCCGCGGCAGCGCCGGCAACTGGCCCAGCTGTGGAGGCGCCGTCCACTTCGTCGGCCTCAGAGTCGGAACTGTCCTGCGCTGGGTTCAATTTGTGAAACCAAACGCCGCAATTTTCGCATTGCTCTGACACAGTTTGCTCGTGATCACACCGAGGACAGCGCATCAACGCGTCGGCGCCTGTTTCAACGGGTGATGCTGGCTCAGCGGAGTCAGCGGGTGCTGCTGGCGGCGCTTCCTCATCGTCCAGCGGTTCAAGGGTCAGCCCCACTGCGGGCTTGTTGAGCTTAGGCTCAACTTTCTCAAGGGTCGTTTCAACGCCAAGACTGGCTAGCTTCTCACTGAACTTTTCAGCATCAGCCTTCATCATGCCTTTCTTCAAGATTCGGGGTTTTTCGAAAAAGGCCTGGGCATGTGCGGGGGGTAGTCTCAACTTTTGTTTGAGATTTTCCGTCACGACGGCGGCCTCAAAGCCTTCAACCATGACGCCCGTGCTAACGATGTTGAAGGTAATAAAATTGCTGCTATTTTCAGTCATTAATTGGTCCCCACAGGATCCGCAATGCATTGATTATCCGCTGAAATCCTAGAGCTTCAGGCGTTTTTTCCTATCCCCAGACGCAGAGTAACGGAGGCTTAACGCGGGTTCAACAGCGCCTTACGAATCATGATTAGCAAGTGATGTCCTGTGGCGGATTTTCTTAGGCCTTCTCTCTCAATCGCCTCACTAGTCGTTATAATTATGTCCAGACCAATCAACTAGATATCCCCTTGCATCTGAAGCGACGCAATCAACCTATTTTCACCCTCTAATGTCCCTTTCACCACAACACAATCTGTATCAGTACTTCGCCGTTCAAATCGAGAAATTTGCCGATAAGCTCGCAGTAATTGCTGAGCAGCAAACCGGGCTGACTTTTCGCCAGCTTGACCAACAATCTGGAAAACTGGCTAACGCCCTGTCGGAACGTGGACTGAAACCCGGCGATCGGGTGACGGCGCAAATTGAAAAATCGCCGATGGCCCTTTGCCTATACCTTGCATGTCTTCGTGCCGGCGGCGTATTTCATCCCCTGAATACCGGATACCAGCCGGGGGAACTGGCGTTTTTCGTTGACAACGCCCAGCCGTCTATCATCATCACGGACCCAAGCAACATGGCGCTGTTTCAGTCATTACCCGGCGCACCGAAGCCCGACAGAATTCTAACTCTAGATGCTCATGGGCAGGGCTCGCTGGTTGACTTGGCTCAATCTCAATCAGCTAAAGCGACCATAACCCACCGCAACGCCGCTGATCCCGCTGCGTTACTTTACTCTTCCGGAACCACCGGCACTCCCAAAGGCATCAAACTGTCCCACGGAAACTTGGTCAGCAACGCTTCGGTGTTGACTGAACATTGGCAATTCAGTGACCGCGATGTTCTGCTTCATGCGCTACCTATTTATCACGTTCACGGACTATTTGTTGCCGTTGGTTGCGCACTAATGAGCGGTGCCGGGATGCGCTGGTTGAAAGTGTTCGACGCGTCAGAGGTCGTCGAGGCCTTACCCCATTGCTCGGTGATGATGGGTGTGCCGACCTATTACACCCGATTGCTGGCAAGCGATGCCTTTACCCGGGACGTAGCTGGCCATTGCCGTCTATTCATCTCTGGATCGGCGCCACTGTTACCCGAGACCTTCCGTGACTTCGAGAATCGCACAGGTAAGCGTATCGTGGAACGTTACGGCCTCACAGAAACCATGATCAACACCTCCAGTCCATTGGAAGGCGAACGCCGGGTTGGAAAGGTTGGATTACCGTTAGAAAGTATTGATGTACGCGTTGTCGACGAACAGGGGCAACCGCTGGGGCCTGGCGAAACTGGCCAGATCGAAGTGCGCGGGCCTAACGTTTTTTCTGGCTATTGGCGCGCGCCGGAAAAAACCCACCAGGATTTCACTCCAGATGGGTATTTTCGCACTGGCGATAATGGCATGTGGGATGAGGATGGATACCTGAGCATTGTCGGTCGGGCCAAGGACATGGTCATTAGCGGCGGCCTAAACATTTACCCTCGGGAAGTGGAAATGCTATTGGATCAGCTGCCCGGCGTTGAGGAATCAGCAGTCATCGGGGTTGCCCACACAGATTTTGGCGAGGCACTGGTCGCATTGCTTGTGGCAGAGGCGGGGGTCGACATTAACGAAGCCTGCGTTCGGGCTAAACTGAAAACTCAAATAGCAGGGTTCAAAGTACCCAAGCGGGTGATCCAAATTGACCAGCTTCCGCGCAACGCCATGGGCAAGGTACAGAAAAACCAGCTGCGCAAACAGTTCAGGGAATTATTTACCTGACAGTCGATAGGGCGCAAGCGTTATGCCATCAAACCCTTCGAATTTTCTGCCAATGGTGACGCGCCTGCCTAGGCGGCCAGCACGAAGCGGTTTCTCCCCTGGCGCTTGGCGCTGTAAAGCGCATCATCGGCTCTGCTCACTAGATGATCTGGATTTTGATCTTGTTGCGAGTTGTAGCCAGCAACCCCGATACTGATGGTCACCTCACCCAGCTCACTTTCCACCTGCCGCACGAGCCTGCGCGCCAACCGGGCCGCAGAGAGATTGTCACACCGAGGCACAATCACGGCGAATTCTTCTCCTCCGTATCGCGCCACCACCGTGTCATCGCGAACGTTGTCTGCCAGTACATTGGCAAGCTTGGACAACACCCAATCTCCAGCTTGGTGACCATGTTCGTCGTTGTAGCGCTTGAAATGATCGACATCCACCATCAACAAGGCGAGCGATGACTCATTGGCCTTAGCACTGTCAAAGCTCTCGTCCAGCCGTTGATCAAACAAGCGTCGATTACCCACACCGGTCAGGGCGTCTCGTTCAGCTTGATCACGCAATTTCCGGTTAGCGGCACGCAGTTCCTGAGTTCGTTGTCGAACCATGCCATCAAGCTCGTCGTTACGTATCGCCAACCGTTTGACCTGGCGCCGTTGCAGTAGGGTTGCGGAAATCAACACCACACTAAACAAACACAGAATAGACACGCCTCTAAACCACCCAGATTCGAACCAGCGTGGCACCACGGTAAAACCATGGGGCGAAAGCGCCAGTACCCGCCCGCTGCCTGTTCGAGCCTCCGCTTGAAGCGTATAGGTACCAGGCTGCAAGCCGGGAAAAGACACTTCACCGATCGACGTCCAGGGGCTCCATTGCTCAGAAAGGCCCAACAATCGGCTGCGAAAGACCGTCGACTGGGCCTGCTCAAGGTCGGTTAGCAGGAAGCTGGCTCGGATACCCACCCGGCGTCCTTGCAGTTTTAGTTCACCGGTTAAGGGCAGTCTCTCATCGGGTTGATTTTCAGTACCTGAGCGAATCAATGAGGATAAGCCAAAGGTACCCGGAGTATCAGCGACCCGCGCATCGGGCTGATAGTGAAATACCTCACTGGCCCCTCCCATCAATAGCGACCCATCAGGGTTCATGGTCACCGCACCGATCACACCAGAATCCAAAGAACTCAGGTCACTCACTGTCCACAAACCCGCACGTCGTTGGTACAGGGCACGGTAACTGTAGGCCCATAACGTGCCATCGGGCCCATCCAAAAAAGCCACAATTTCATCAACGGGTTTCAATTCGTTCAACCCACCTAAGTCGTCGAAGACAAACTCCACGCCATCGAAACGATAGGTACCGGTTGTGGCACTGAGCAATATACCTTGGGACACTTGGCTAATTTGGGCATAGCCATCAGCCTCTTTCGATGAGTCCGCAGTCCGAACAACAACGTCATGCAATTCAATGCGTTTTGGCCTAGCGATTCCGAGCCAAACCTTTTTCACGCCCAACCCGTCGGTACCCACCCACACCGAGCCATCTTCCGCCGGCACAAGACTGGTAATCCGCATGCCGAGCTGTTTCAGTTGATCAGTGAGCTGCCACTCGCCATCCACTAGCGAAAACGCGGCAATGCCGTGCTCATTACCGGTCCAAAGTAGGTTGGGTTCGTCTTCGGCGATTAACAGCAGGCGGGGATACAAATCATCAGGACCAATTCTACGCGCCCCTGTTGAATCAACCAGACGCAGATCATGGGCTGCCGCCATCACCATCCCACCCTGGGTTTGGATTAAGTTCCAGGTTTCCCCGGTATGACCCCAGGGCATTTTTTGAAACGGTGGCGTAATCTCCCCGTTATTTGCCATCGGCGCGCGAAAAACCCCGATGCCAGTCATCGCATACAGTGACGAGTCAACAACCTGCAGGTGATACACCGTACCCTGCAGTCCAGACCCACTGGCATACTTTGTCCATCGCGCCGGCCAGGGCAAACGCAGCACCCCTTCCCTTCCAGCCAGCAGCAAAGCGCCATCATCAGCCACCACCGGGCCGTGGAGGTAGGAACGGGAGATGGCCGCCCGCTCGAAACGGCCTTGGGCAACATTCAGTACTCTTACCGCGCCATCAGCACCCCCAAAAGCGATGGTATTGGCATCCACCCCTACACCATCGGTCAACTGTCTCATCTGCTCAAAATCGTCAACGTCAAGGGCTTGAAAAGGCGATTGCGGCGTCGTCAACGACCACAGATAAAAGGCCGGCTCCCGGGTGTGCAGAAATGCCTTGTTGTCGCCCAAGGCAATGGCATTGAGGATCAACGAATCAGCGAAGGTTTCACCCTGCTCCACCATCAAGAAATGGCCATCGGGCTGGAGGCGTTTTAGTCCTTGTCCTCGCCATTGCAGATAGACATCGTCGTCCACTTGAAAAACTTCGCCGAATCGACCGGAATGGCGCCAAAACCCCTTTCTCGAACCGTCATGGGAGACGGCGAACGCGTGGTGCAGGGCGACGAAAAAAATCGCGTCTTCAGTGATCAGTAATCGCCAAACATCGGCAAACTGCTGGTCACCTAACTCGTCGATAAATTGGGTTGATAGATCAACAAACCGCTCGGATCCGGTATCGTCACTTTCAAGGTATCCAAAACTGTTGTAACCACCGATCCATATTCGACCCAGGGCGCTGCGCTCCAAAGATCGAACCGGTCCTGGGGTAGACAGGGGTATGTGGCGCCATTGGGTACCGTCATAGCGCAGCACTGCCTGGTCATGGCCAAGATAAACCGCCCCTTGGGGCCCTTGAACGACGGAAAAATATTGCGGGTATAACCCGAGATCAGGAGCGAACCGTGAAACCAGCACTTCCTGACTAACAGCCCCTTGATGCAGTAGCGCAGTGATCAGCAACATGCCTGCGATGCTGAGGCTTTTGATCGTATTACTCATCTGTTAGCGTCCCCCAACGCTTGTGAACAATGAGTATGCGTATCAGGGGTTTCGATCGAGGTTACAAATTGTCAAATCAGCAAAACATGAGAACTGAGTCACACCCTGCGCTAAACAACCGTTTGATTTTCTACCCTAAAGACTCAATGGCCGAATAAAGGCAGCGAACCGGAACGGCGAAAGGGGTCCAGATCCAACGCCGCGAATCGGGTCGGATGGAGGGTTACCGCTAGTCGCTCAATGGCATCGACAATGGATGGGCTTGGCCTAGCAAAGTAATCCTGACCGTCGGCAACAAACACCCGCCCGTCCCGCACCGCGCGAAGGGTGCACCATTGCTCTTCAGCAGCAAGCACATTCAGGTCGGCATAAGTCTGCGCAATGGGATACCCGCAACAGGCCACAACCAATATATCCGGATCACATTCAGCCAGTTGCTGCAGTGATCGGGTTTGTGAAGGCATTGCCGGATTGCCGAAAATTTCTTTAGCTCCCGCCAAATCCACCACCTGTGGATTCCAGTGGCCTCCATTAAATAGCGGATTAAGCCATTCCAGAAAAGCCGCCGACGGTCGGTCCGAGTCAGGCAGCCTATGATTACGACTGGCAACAAAATCGATCCGACCGGATAAACCAGCGCGCAAAGACTGAGCCTTTTCTTCGCAGCCCAGCGCCTCGCCGACGGTCAATACATCGTTGAGAATATCGCTCAGGGTATTGGGGTTGAGGTCAACCAGGATGGGTTTGCTGGGCAAACTGTTGACGGCCTCAATCACATCGCCGGTAGCCACAGCACACACGTCACACAATCCTTGAGAAATGACAACGTCCGGTGCCGCCGCTTCTAATCCCGCAAGGTCCAGTTCGTAAAGCGCGCTGCGATCGGCTAAATGAGATCGAACAAAAGAATCAATCGCCTCACTGCTCACCTCGCCGGAAACCAAGGTGCTGGTCAACCTTGGCAGAGTGCCCAACGACTGGGGGAAATCACAGCTATGAGAAACCCCAACCAGATTTTCACCATAACCCAGCGCCAACACCATGTCGGTCGCACTCGGCAACAAAGTGACAACGCGCATCAAACGTCGTCCGCGTTAGGCGCGCACTAGAGGATTGGAATGGCGTCGCGCAACCAACGAAAACACACCGAATATGACCATCGCGTATAGCCCATCGCCAACCATTGTGTTGGTGAGGAACGGCAATCCTTTGACGTAGCACTCAACCAACCCGGCCAACGTTGGCGGGTAGTATCCCGCCGCCCATACACCAAAATTGGATGCGAGAAAAAACCACAGCGAACCGCTGACCACGCCACCGACGCCGCGCTGCAGATTGGCGCGTTTTCCCAGCCACAGGTGCCCTATCAGCGCCGTACCGGCAATGCCAAGGTAGACAAATACCATAGCAACGCCGTTGTAACCGCCAATCAACAAATCACCGATAGCCATAGGCACCAGCGCCACCAACCAGGACCAGCGTGGATCAAGGCGAGCGCCGGCAAACAGCGCAATGGCCCCAATGGGCGTGACATTCCAGGGATGAGGTAACAATCGAGCCAACACCACCAACACCAACAAAAAGAGGATGTCGGGCCGACGAGACAGCGCACTCCCTAGCTGGCCTAGTCGCGAACGTTTCCCTTTAGCATTGGTTGACTCAATAGGATGAGAATTAGGCTGTGTCATGATCAATCTCCAGCAGCTCCACCCGAGCTGACGATATCTCCAGAGCCCCTGCTCCGGTAGGTAAATATTAGCTGTGAGGTCGGTCTCCGGACTTGCAAAAACGCCGCTGGGCGTTCCGACCGCCTTCCCGTCCGTTGCATGGACAGTGGCAGAGTGCTTTGGGGCGCTGATTACCGCGCGTCCTTGACCCTCTTAAATGGCCGTTCTCATTGCCTACCGTTGCGGGGGCAGTAGCGGATTTCGCCGCTTTCCCGTTTAACCCTTCCATCGCCAGCCCATCAACAACGCCAGCAATTTAGGGACCTTAAGCTACCAAGAGCTACTGTAACCTAGTTTTAGGGCAGTTTTAAGGATTGCAAAATGCCTAATGGGTATTTTATTGATAGTGATAGGAAACGCAGGAAAACACGGCCCGAAATGCTAGCATCGAGATCAACTCGACCAACATTCAAGCAAATCTCATGACGGCAAGCTTGAGCGACATCAAAGCCAGATCACTATCGTTACTTTTGCTGGGGTGCACCGGCTTAACTCAACTGGCCTATGCACAAACTGTGCTCGAATCACGCCAGGATTTGGCGCTAGAAAGACCGGAATCCTGGGCCATGGCCTATGTGACGTCCGCTACCTTGTTTCACGATATGGGCGGTCACGATGAACTAGCACCCGGCCAATTTGCCCTAGGGGTCGAACTGGCCAATATTCCTCGTATAAGCCAGCAGGACACTCAGGTCGGATTTAACGGCAGCAAATTTGAAGATCTCAATAAGTCTCCCGTGTTCGGCCGAGCCCGTCTGTGGCTCGGTCTGCCGGGTCGGTTTGTTGCTGAGGCCGCCTACACTCCGGAGGTTCGTATCGATGGGGCGCGTCCCGATGGATTGTTCGCCGCGGCCTTGAGCAGACCGATAGTGGAATTGGACCATTGGTCCCTGGGCGCTCGGGTTTTCGCCCAACGTGGGCGGGTCCGAGGGGATTTCACTTGCAGCCGGGAAGTCGCGGCGGGCGGGGATGATTTTAGCCTCAACCCCTTTGGTTGCCAGGCGCCTAGCGATGATGAAGCGGAAATCGACTATACAGGCCTGGAATTCAACGCTCGCTACAAGCTGGGTCGCTGGCAACCTTTCGCCAGTTGGTCGGCCACACGAATTCGACCGCAAGTCCAGGTCAACGCTAGAACCTTCGACGTCATTGACCGGGCCCTACTCACTACAAGCGGAACGCTACGAAGCGGGGTGGCCGGCGTAACCTTAAACAGTGCCTTCGACCTACGCTGGTCTCTGGCACTTTCCTACACGCCACTGGATGTTCAACGAAGGGACCAAGCAAGCGCGCAGAGTGACGATTTCTGGAGCCTGCGGCTGGTGGTCAGCCGGCCATTTGGCTCAAACTGATCGTCAACCGAGCTCAATGTGCTCGCGATCTTACGTAGATCGGCCTTAAAGAGTTAGGGCCGGGGCGGGTCTACAGCAGCTGTTGTTTTTGCTGGCGATTGAGTTTTTTGATCGCCGCTTCCCGTTTCAGCGCACTTGAACGTGTATGGCCAGACTCCTGATAGGCAATTTTCAACGGTGTTCTACCGCGAAAAAACCGCGCACCTCGTGCACCGCCTGCCAAGTGTTCTGAAAAGCGCCGCTCAGGGTCAGTGCTAATACCGGTGTATAGCTTGCCGTCACTGGCCTCAATCATGTAGACAGACCAGCGGCCTGTCACTGACTTAGATCCGGATCACCTGCCCGCTGGTGGCTTTGCTGATCCGTTAAGGTGTGTTGAGTGATGCCGTTGGCGAAGGTGACCGAACGCACAACGCCATCAACAGTCACGTTCACCAGGTGCTGATGCTGCGGCCAAAGGCGGCGCAAAACCGTACTGGAAATCACCAACGGCATCATTGAGGCGGGTGCTTTGGCTTCCTGATAAACCCAAAGATATCGGCCGTCCAATTCCTGCCCAATCAAGCTCGCTGACAACTCTTGGTCCGTCGCAACAGAAAATTGACTGGCGACCATTTCGCCGAACTGTGCCTGGACAGCTTGGCTTTGCAAAATATCCGACACTGACCAGCCTAGTGCCCGCGCCGCGTGCTCCACATCGTGCAGGGAAAAACGGTGGACAACTTCCAACATTTCCGTGCGTGGATTGATCTGGATTGTGGTGAGAACGGATTTTTGCTCATGGGCAAACGCGCTGCCGACAGCGACGATAAATACTGTCGCCAGCGCGATAAGGGTTCTCAAACCCAGACGCTTAGGGCGTCGAACCATCGGCGCTCGCAGACTCTGATGATTCGTTGGCCTTAGCCTCATCGCTGGTTTCCAGCGGTGTAATCTCAGCATTCAGATCCCGCATGATTTCCCGGTCAATCAAACGATCGCGGGGTTCTGTTTTGAATGCCTCGATACGCGATGGAATGATACGCCGTGGATAGTGATTGTTTTCCACATCCGCATCCGCCGTTTCCCACAGCGGGTCGACCTCCACATGGACCAGCTCTTGGTCGGTGACGAACATCTTCTTCACCTGTTTTGGCGATCGTCTCCAGATCTCCGCTGGAATATTCATCCGTTGAGTGCTGCCGTCGGCAAAGGTGAGTTGAGCAAGGATCGGCATCACCAAGCCACCCACATTGCTGAACTCCATCAGGTAGTAATGTTTATCTTCTGATATGGCTCGGGCCAACGCTTTCCGTTCCCAGGGTTCCATGTCGTTAAGCAACTTAAGATACGCATTGCGATCTTCGTTGGTGACGGTGAACTCGTCATTCTCGTCGTAGAAGTCACGAATATCCGGATTTTCATCTTTCCAGATCGGTTTGTTTTCATCGCGGTTACGCTGGACGAAAATAGAAGGCGGCTTGTCCGCCTCTTCTTGGCGCTGCCGGCTGAAATCAATATCAGGGTTGAGCGTATCTAAACGCAATTTGTAAACCCGGTCTAAAGAGATGTCCACATGATCTGTGGAATAGAACCATCCGCGCCAGAACCAGTCCAGGTCAACACCGCTGGCCTCCTCCATGGTGCGGAAAAAATCTGCCGGCGTTGGGCGTTTGAAGCGCCATCGCCTGGCGTACTCCTTAAACGCAAAATCGAATAACTCTCGGCCAAGGATGGTCTCGCGCAAAATATTCAACGCAACGTTTGGCTTTTGGTAGGCGTTAGGACCAAGATTCATCACGCTATCGGATTGGGTCATGATCGGCACCTGCTGCTCAGACACCATGTATTCAATGACATCCCGAGGCTCCACGCCCCAAGGGATATCAGGATCCCACTCACGACCGGCAACCCCGTCAAGAAAACTGTTCAGCCCTTCATCCATCCAGGTCCATTGCCGCTCATCTGAGTTAACGATCATCGGGAAGTAAATGTGGCCCACCTCATGAATCACCACGCCAATCAGAAAGCTTTTCTCTGATAGCGGGTAGGTACGCCGTCCATCGTCCTGCAAATCGGTGCGCGGCCCGTTGAAGGTAATCATGGGATATTCCATGCCACCCACGGGGCCATTCACTGACTGGGCCACCGGATAGGGGTAGTCGAAGGAAAATCGTGAATACACCTTCATCGTGTGAATGACCGCGGCAGTGGAGTACTTGGACCACAGCGGCTCACCCTCTTTCGGGTAAAAGGACATGGCCATCACTTCCGGCTGCACATCACCGCCCTGCTGATAACCCTGCGCATCCCAGATAAATTTGCGCGAGGAGGCCCAAGCGAAATCTCGGACGTTGTCCGCCTGGAAGCGCCAGGTCTTCGTTTCATCGGTGCCGGCTTTTTCGTTTTCCAAAGCCTCCTCCGCCGTGACCACAAACACCGGCTTACTGGCGGTACGGGCCGTTTCCAGTCGCTCTTGCTGTTGGGCCGTTAATACCGCATCGGGATTGCGCAACACACCGGTGCTGGACACCAGATGATCGGCGGGCACCGTCAACGCAACGTCGTAATCGCCAAACTCCAGTGTGAACTCTCCGCGCCCTAGGAACTCTTTATTGGTCCATCCCTCATAGTCGGTGTAGGCCACCAAGCGGGGGAACCACTGGGCCATAAGAAAGATGTCATTGCCGCCCTCTCGTTCATCATCAGGAAAGTGCTCATAACCGGCTCTGGCAGAAACCGCGTCTTCTTCCATGATGTTGTAAGCATATTCAATGGAGAACGAGGTTTTCCCTCCTGGCGCCAAGGGTTGCGGGAGATCCACCCGCATCAGAGTGCCCACCACCACGTGAGGCAAGGCGTTGTCATCGTCGCTAACCGAAACGATCTCATAGCCCGGCTTGTTGTCAGCCAAAAATTGGTTTCTACGAAGCTCATCGATGCTTAAGGCCGGCGGTTCACCGTCGGCAGCGTCTCGAACCTTCGGACCCCGGCGTCCAGGCGCTGCAAAGCCGTTGCTCAACTCTGCCAAGGAATCTGGTCGAAACACATTTTGGTCCAGCTGCAGCCAGAGGTAACGCAGGGTATCGGGGGAACGGTTGTGATAGTCAATGGTGAGCGTCGCCTCTAAGCGCCGCTGAGATTCCAGCAAGGTAGCCTCAATCTCATAATTCACCTGTTGCTGCCAGTATTGGTGACCTGGCTCACCGGCTGCGTTGCGGTAAACGTTGGGCGATGGCAAGGACTCATCCAGTTGACGAAAATGGTCGATAAAATCGCCTTTGGTCTGGCGCACCTGAGCCTGGGACACACCGCTCAGCAGGAACGCGAGCAAAGTGAGGAAAACACTTAGCCCACGTAGTGGCTTCGGTGCATTTTTGGTTAACGTTGGTTGAACGGGTCTCGGCACTGAAATACCTCCAAAAGTTAGCCGGCGCAGTGTACCCCGTCAGACCATCGCTGGGCCATGGTTGATCACCTGCATCCCGCTTATCCAGACTCGCGCCATATTGTTGCTCAGCCCCTTCAATCCCGGCCTGCATGCGGGTCACAGTCATCCTGGGGTTATTGGGCAAAAAGCACTACACTAGTTTGATGTTAAGTCTGCAAAAAACAGCCAAGACACTGTGGCCACTGCTATTTTTCCTCTGCGGGGTTGCTTCAGCCGAAGCTCCTAGCCGCCTATTGGCTACCGGCGGCGCCAGCCAGGTCGAAGGCCAAGCCGGTGGCGGTATCGTGCCCTGGGCGGTATTGGCGGGGTATGGGTCTACTGATGAATTCAGCGCAACGGCGTTTTATACCCGAATATCGCTGAAGGACTTTGACCTGGATGCCTACGGTGTAGCGGCAAGCTTTGGCAATCGTTGGGAGCTTTCCTTAGCCAGACACCGGTTTGACCTGAATGGCTTATCGCCAGTTCAAAGCACCCTCAAACAGAACGTTGCAGGCCTCAAATATCGGGTTTCTGGGGACCTGATCTATCACAGAGCCCCCCAGATTGCTGTTGGCCTTCAGTACAAAGATCATCAGAACTTTGCCCTACCCGACGCACTTGGCGCAGACCGGGACAACGACGTTGAAGCCTATGTCAGCGCCTCCAAACTTTGGTTGGCAGGCTTTGCCGGGCGCAATGTGTTTGCCAATGGCAGCGTGCGTTATGGCCGTTCTAACCAGTTAGGATTACTTGGATTCGGCGGTGACCTTGGCAGCCGCCGAGAGCTACTTTTGGAAGGTTCCGCTGGGGTGTTCGTCAATCGCCATCTCGCCCTAGGCCTTGAGTATCGCCAGCAGCCTGACAATCTCAGCACTGCCCGCCAAGATAATTGGTTCACTGCCTTTATTGGGTATTTTCCCAATAAGCGATTGTCGGTGGTCGCCGCCTATGCCGACCTAGGTGCAATTGCCACCTTAGAAAATCAAACCGGCGCTTATCTATCGGTTGAATACAGCCACTGATGCGCTCGGCGGCCCTCATTGCGATCTTTCTCGTCGCCTGCGCCAACCAACAGACGACCCCGCTATATGAGGCCTTGGGTGGCGATGCAAAGATCCGGGCCTTTGTTGACGACTTTGCAGACACCGTTCATAGCAACCCCAGAATCGCCTCATTCTTCGTTGACAGCGACATGCAACGGTTTCGCGACATGCTCGCGGGGTTTATTTGCGAAATCAGCGGTGGGCCATGCCAATACCAAGGCGATGCAATGCCATCGGTTCACCTTGGATTAGGGATTAACGATGCGCACTTCAATGCGCTGGTCGGTGACCTGATTGACGCTATGGAGGCTCACGATGTGCCGACCGGCGCACAGAACCGCCTATTGGCGATTTTGGCGCCTATGCATTTGGATATCGTTGACCCTTAACCGCTGATGTTACCCACCGGAGAGTTTATGTGGCCCGTCGATTACACGCCGGCCAGATCGTCTAGGTATTTTTCCGCGTCCAACGCTGCCATGCACCCAAATCCCGCTGAGGTGACGGCCTGCCGATAGACTTGGTCAGCCACATCACCGGCAGCAAATACCCCCGTGATGCTGGTTTCAGTAGCATTACCCTCAAGACCGGAGCGAATGGTCAGATAGCCGTTTTTCATGGCCAGTTGATCGTTGAACAAACCGGTGTTTGGCGAATGGCCGATGGCGACAAAAAAGCCCTTGGCATCAACATCCGCGGTTTCGCCGGTTTTGACATGGCGCATGCGCACGCCGGTGACGCCACTGTCGTCACCCAACACCTCTTCAACCTCGTTGTCCCAGGCGATGGTGAGCTTGCCTTCCCGTTCGCGCTCAAACAATTTGTCTTGCAGAATTTTCTCAGAACGTAGCTTGTCACGTCGGTGGATCAGAGTAACGTGAGACGCGATATTACTCAGGTAAAGCGCCTCTTCAGCGGCCGTGTTGCCGCCACCTACTACCACCACAGATTCTCCTTTGTAGAAAAAACCGTCACAGGTTGCACAGGCCGACACTCCCTTACCCATATACGCTTGCTCAGATTCCAGCCCCAGGTACTTGGCAGTTGCGCCGGTGGCGATAATTAACGCGTCACAGGTATACACCCCGTTATCACCTTCCAACCGATAAGGCTTTTCGCCGAGCCCTGCGGTATGAATGTGATCAAAAATCACCTCGGTATCAAAGCGCTCAGCGTGGCGCAGCATGCGTTGCATCAGTTCAGGGCCCTGGACACCGGCGTCGTCGCCAGGCCAGTTGTCCACATCCGTCGTGGTGGTGAGTTGCCCCCCCTGCTCAAGCCCGGTAATGAGCACCGGATCTAGGTTCGCCCTAGCGGCATAAACCGCAGCAGAATAACCAGCGGGTCCAGAGCCTAAAATCAGCAGTTTGCAGTGGCGGGTGTCACTCATAACAGGGTCCTTATTTTTCTCGTGTAGGCATCAGATGGCGGTGGATTCAACTTTTTCCAAGATCTGCCGCTTATCAAGGGTAACAGGCTCTGCCTCCCATGACTGGTAAAGGGTCGTAAACGCTGCCGTAAATCGGGTTGGACTGATAGGATACGGGTCTAACTTTTTTTGGAGCCGTTGGTGAGCAAAATCAAGGTAGATATTCGTCCCCATTCCCGCACCATTGTTGATGGCATGGCTCAGGCACCCAGCCGGGCGATGTTACGCGCTGTGGGTTTCAGCGACGAAGATTTTTCTCGCAGCCAGGTAGGCATTGCATCAACCTGGAGCCAGGTTACCCCTTGCAATATGCACATCGACACTCTGGCCCGAGCGGCCGCCGCCGGCGCTGATGCCGCTGGCGGCAAATCGTTGATATTCAATACGATAACCGTATCGGACGGAATCTCCATGGGCACCCCTGGGATGCGCTATTCGCTGATTTCTCGAGAGGTTATAGCTGACTCCATCGAGACGGTGGTGGCCGGCGAGGGCCTGGACGGATTTGTCGCCATTGGTGGTTGTGACAAAAACATGCCGGGTTGTGTGATGGCCATGGTGCGGCTCAATCGCCCTTCAGTCTTTGTCTATGGCGGCACCATCCAGACAGGCCCCGGGCGAACCGATGTGGTCTCGGTGTTTGAAGCCGTTGGGGCACGGTCTGCAGGCAAAATATCTGCCGAAGAACTCACTGCGATAGAAAAGACGGCCATTCCCGGGGCAGGATCCTGCGGCGGCATGTACACCGCCAACACCATGGCCTCGGCCATCGAAGCCATGGGTTTGAGTCTGCCCAATAGCTCCGCCCAAGAAGCGGTTGGCCCCCACAAACTCGGCGATAGCGAGCGGGCAGGCGCAGCGGTGGTGGAATTGCTGAAAGCGGGCATACGACCGCTAGACATCGTGACCCCACAATCCTTTGAAAACGCAATCACGGTAGCCATTACCCTCGGCGGCTCTACCAACTTGGTGCTGCACTTGCTCGCCATTGCCAGGGAAGCCGGGGTGCCGCTAGATTTAGATGACTTCAATCGCATTGGCGCCAAGGTGCCGTTGCTGGCAGACCTTCGTCCCAGCGGCCACTATTCCATGTCCGAATTGGTGGCTATTGGCGGCATTGAGCCACTGATGAAACGCTTGCTAGCCGCTGGCATGCTGCACGGTGATTGCATGACGGTCACCGGCAAGACCTTGGCTGAGAACCTAGCGGAGGTTACCGACTATCCGGCGGACCAAAAAATCATCCGGGATCTTAGTGACCCCATTAAGCCCACCAGTCATTTGGTTGTGCTGCGAGGCAACCTCTGTCCCGATGGCGCCGTGGCCAAAATCACCGGCAAGGAAGGCACTCGCTTTGAGGGCACCGCTCGGGTGTTTGATGGTGAGGAAGAGGCGTTAAAAGCCATTCTTAATGGCCAAATTTCTGCCGGAGATGTGGTGGTCATCCGCTATGAGGGTCCGAAGGGTGCGCCAGGCATGCGAGAAATGCTCAGCCCAACCAGCGCCATCATGGGTGCCGGTCTTGGTGACAAGGTTGCATTGATTACCGATGGACGGTTTTCCGGCGGCAGCCATGGATTTGTTGTCGGACATGTCGCACCTGAAGCGGCGGTAGGCGGCCCCTTAGGCCTACTCAAAGACGGTGATGCCTTGGTGATTGATGCCGATAAACGCAGCATCAGCATGGATATTGATGACGATGAACTTGCCCAACGAAAGGCGGCCTGGCGGCGACCGGAAAGAAAGCTCACCGGTCTACTGGCCAAATTTGCCGCCGGCGTGGCCTCAGCGGCTGAGGGCGCCGTGACGATCCCTCTAGATAACAATTAAGACTGTGCCCCGATGACCGAAAGTCGCGATGACCTACCCGCCCGTACCGGAGAATTTGCCGTCACCCGCCGGCGTCAAAAAAACCCTCAAGAGTTGTTCTTGGACGGTCCGACACCTGACGACAGCGTGCGAATTGTCGTTGACCCTGACTACTATCCGGCGCCGGGCAGTTTTCAAACAGAACTAAAAAAGGCACGCCAAGCCTTTGCCACCTTTCGCGCTTGCACCCGGCAAATGATCAACGATGTAAGAGTCGGCAAGCCGCTGGATATTGCGCCCATTGAACAACCGCTGCAGGCCATGGTGGAAAGCGTCATTCGCCATCCAGACCCGATGGTTTGGATGACCAAACTGGTCATTCCCCAGTCCTTTGTTGGTGGGCACCTGCTGCGAACGTCCATTTTGTCTGTCGTCCTAGGAAGGGGTATGGGTCTGCCAGAGCGCCAACTCGAGCGTTTAGCCTGGGGCGGCTTGCTTTGCCAGATCGGCAAAGCGCGATTGCCTCGGCTGTTACTGGAAAAGCCTGGCCCTCTTGAACGGGAAGAGGTGGAGCGAATTCGGGAATTTGTGGGTATCGGAGTGGGCCTTGCGGAAGGGGCAAAATCTTTGGAACCGGAGGTGATAGAAATTATCCGGACCCATCACGAGCGGGTTGACGGCAGCGGCTACCCCCAAGGGCTCACCGGCGATCAAATTCCCATGTTGGCCCGTCTGGTGGGTGTCGTTGACTGGTTTGATACGGTCACTAGCAAGAAGCCTTATACCGAGGTCGTCAGTAGCTCGACCGAGGCGGTGGACGCTCTCAACAACAAACGAAATATTGCCTTCTCAGATCAGGTGGTGGATGAATTCATCCGCGCTGTGGGCTTGTATCCCAACGGGTCTCTGGTGGAATTGGATTCTGGCGAAATTGGCGTCGTTCAAGCCCAGAACGTGATGAACCGAACCCAACCTCGGATTATCTTGGTTCTGGATGAACGCCTGAAGCCCCTTTCTCCTCAGCTTAAATTGGATTTGCTGACCCACAACCAAAATTCTAAGGAGCATCCAAAAACCATTTCCAAAGCCTTGCCCGATGGTGAGCACGGCCTAAATCCTGCGGAAATTATTGAACGAAGCGGCGACAACCCCAGCTGGCTATCCCGGTTAACCGGCCTTGGGCGCAGCTAATGTTTACCTATCTGGATCCCAAAATTCGGGAGCAATTGGTTAAACAAGACAAACTGCTGCGGATCGATTCCCGTGGCCGACGTCTGTCTGATGCCGCTGGCGGCGACACCGAGAGCGGCGCGGCACTGAATCTGCTGGGGCCTATTCCGTTACCAATCACCCGAACCACCGGCCAACCCATTGAAGCCCAGTGGTACGTTGCCGTGCGCAGCACAGAACTTGGGCAGGTAGAAGCCTTAGCCAGCCAACTGCGCGAAGCAGGCGGCGGCCCGCTCTTCTCCATGCTGGCTACCAGCATGGCGGTCAATAGCGTGCTGATCACCGGCGATCAAAAGAATTGGAGCAACCCGCTAGTTCGCGTGCACTCAAGCTGCCTTACCGGGGATGTTTTTGGCTCCCAGCGCTGCGAGTGTGGCCCACAACTGGAAAGTGCTCTGGAGCGAATCTCCAGCGACCCTGCCGGTGGCATGTTGATCTATATGGCTGGCCATGAAGGTCGGGGTATTGGTTTATGGGCGAAAGCGGCCACCTACTTGTTGCAGGATGAAGGCCAGGACACCTACCAGGCCAACCAACTGTTAGGCCTGCCGGATGACAGCCGGGATTTCACCGACGCAGCCACCCTGCTCCATTACTTTGTGGGCAACCAGGGTTTTCGGCTGATGACCAACAATCCGAAAAAGATTGATGATCTGACTGCCTGCGGACTCACCGATATCACCCCGGTTAAACACCTGATTGGGGTCAACCCGCGCAATCAACGGTATTTGCAAGCCAAACGCAAATGGGGGCATCGGTTGGACGACAGCGACCTGGTGCCATCTGACGACTGAGCTTGTTGGTTTCCTGTTGGGCCGAGGCTTAGAGTCAGAGTAAGCCCTTAGATCGGATGACTCCCTTTGGTCCGTTTTACTCCGATCTAAGGGCTTACTCTGACTCCAAGCCTCTGTATTGGGGTTGATCAAGGTTTGGGTCGTGGCTAGGGATCGATCGCGTCGGTATTGGGGGTTTTGGTGGGGGGAGTTGGGGACCTTGTGGTGACGAATAGAGCTTGATAGCTGATGGCTAGCAGAATGATCGTTCCGCCTACCAAGGTGGCTGCGGCGGGTTGTTCGTTGACGATGAGCCAGACCCAAATGGGGCTCAGCACTACCTCAAGCATGGCCAAAAAATTCACCTGTACCGCAGGGAGATTTTTGGCGCCAAAAACCAACAGCAACCCACCCATTCCCGTTTGAAACACTCCCAGCCCCAGACACAGAAGAAGGTCTTTGGTTGGCAACACAAAGGAGTCGACCCAGAAGGCGCAAATGGCCGCCAGCGCAAACCCTGACAAGCAGATCGCTGGCGTCACGTCTCCTTGCCTTCCAGCGCGAATGGCAATATTGAAACCGGCATAACTCACAGCCATAGCCAGTGCATAAGCCATACCCAGCAGACCCTCACCGCTGATTGCGCCTTCCACCATCACCAGCACACCGGCGGCAGCAACCGCCATCGCCAGCCAGGTTTTCAGTGGGACTTTTTCGCCCAACACCAACCAGCCACCGATGGCAGTAAAAAACGGCGCCAACGAAACAATGAACATAGCGTTGGCCACGGTGGTATTTAACAGCGCAAAAATAATCGTGATGGAGGCCAGGGCGAAAAAAACGCCAGCCATCAAGCCACTGAACCCAGAGCGAAGGGTTGCGCGAAAACCATTGATGCCGTTTCTCGCTAGCACGTAGACCGCAAGAAACAGCGCCATACCCAAGGACCGATAAAACACCACCTGCATGCCACTGGCCTGCTCCATGAGGCGCACACCAATCCCTGCGGTACTGAGAAATACGCCGGCCGCCATCACTAGCGCGATAGAACGGTAATGGAGACTCATCGACCGATGAACTTTGCCCGGCGCTTTTCGGTAAAGGCCGCAATCCCCTCTCGTCCATCTTCACTGGCGAACGCTTTTAGAAACGCGGCTTTTTCCAGCCCAATGCCTTCGCTAACCGGCACTTCACTGGATTGACTAACCAACTCTTTAATCAAACCCACCGCAACCGGGCTCCAGCGTGTCATCCGCCCAGCCAATTCAATGGCCCGATCAAGATGCTGACCGGGCTCAACCACCTCTTCAATCAGCCCAATGCGCAGCGCCTCGGCAGCATCAACGGTATCGCCGGTGGCGGCTATCTTGAATGCCTGCCCGTAACCCACAAGCCGGGCCAAGCGCTGGGTACCGCCGGCGCCAGGCACCAAACCCAGACGCACCTCCAGCTGGCCAAAGCTTGCGGTTGAATCGGCGATTCGAAGATCGCATGCCAACGCCAGTTCGCAGCCGCCGCCATAACAGTAGCCGTGGATAGCCGCTATTGCCGGCTTTGGGAACTCCGCCAGTGCCTCATAAACCCTGCGGCGCTTATAGACTTCGGTTTGCTCTTCCGGGGACCGGCCGGCGAATTCACTGATATCAGCCCCAGCCACAAAGGCCTTGTCACCATTGCCGGTAATAATCAACGCACGCACGGTATCGTCAGTGGCCAAGGCCTCAACCGTGGACATGATTTCCTGGCGCATTTGCTCATTGAGTGCGTTTAAACGATCCGGTTCGTTAAGGCGCAAAATGGCGATATGTTCTGCCCGTTCCAGAGCAATCGTTTGAAGAGAATCGGTCATTGCATCGTTCCTGTTGTTGGCATCGTTAGCCAGTTGTCCGCCGGAAATTGGGCGGCGCCATCCACCAAATGCAAGCTATAAGCGTGCCGGGGAAAAGCCGACTGATTGGCGTAGCTTAGATGGGGTAGCAACCCGTGTAACACAATCAGCGAACCGCGAGATACTGGCAGCGGGGTTAACGGCGAATCTGGAAATGGTTGTTCATCCAAAATCTCCATCTGTGTGGATTGACCGGTCCGGCGCATACGACGCTTAAGGCCCATGGTGTGTCCGCCTGGCAGAGCCCACAGGCAGCCATTGTCCTCGGTGGCATCGTCTAAAGCCAACCAAAAGCCCAAAACGCTGACCGGCTCGGTAAACAGAAAGGTAGCGTCTTGGTGTAATGCCACAGGGGCGCCGATGCGGGGCTGTTTAAATAGGTACATACTCTGCAGCGCGACGGGCTGACGCTGCCCCAAAGCCGACGCCAGCTCGGGGAGCTTAAGGTCCCTCGTTGCCGCCCGATACACCGAATCCTTTACATGCAGGGCATGCCCGGCTTTATTGACGCAGGCCTGTTTCGGCACCCGCAGTTGGCCCTGCTCGTCCAGCGCATCAGGCTCAAGAAAAAACCGGACATCGTTGCCCGATTCAAGAAAGTACCGATCGGTAGCCGCTTCATTGTTGCCAATGAATGTACTGCGATGAGCCGATGGATCGAATTGTTCCAGCAAGTTGTCCATTCGGCTGCGGAGACTATCCACCAGACCGGTGGGAGCAAAATCCGGCAGAACCAAAAAGCCTGAACGGGTGAATTGTTCAACTTGGGCTGGCGATAACAGCGCGTGTGACATAGGGCGATGGGGCTTTTGGGAAGTTAGCGGGTATTTTGCCACGTTGCCACGACACACCGAATCTTTTACTCTTACGAAGGTGGTCGTAGAAATGACCCCGTTGACCGACTTAGGGAGAAGTAATGAACGTCAGACTTTCACACCCTGCTAACAGTGCAGCCCTGCTGCTATTGACCACCCTTTTTGCTGGCTGCGCCTCGACGCAGAACCGAGGCATGAACCCGGGAGAAAAAACCGCGGTGAGCGCTGAGGTGATGAAAATGGTTGAGGAATTGGGGGAAGTTGACGTCCGGTTTGCGGAAAACGTGTATTGCGAACGAGTCCGCAGAGTCGGCACCCATTTGGTTACCCGGGTGTGTTTTAACTCTCGGGAAGCAGCGCGAAAGAGCAAAAGCAATGTTGATCGCATGAGCCGCGGCATGGGTGCTGGCACTTCTGCCTGTTTGTCTAGCAACTGCTCAGGTACAGACATCGGCAATGGCGCACGACCGTTGCCCGGGCTTCCAAACCTATAACCCTAAGTCGTTATTGGCTCGCTATTGGCCCGTCAACCGCCGGCCATTTGCGGCGGGGTAACCACCAGATCCCGGGCCACCCGGAACCCAATGGACGCGCCGCGGGTATCCGGCCGATAGCCTTGGCGACTGCTGGATCGAGCCGTATCCGGCGCACCGCCCCAAAATGCCCCGCGAACCACGCGTAAGTCGCAGCCACGGTTAACCCAGGCTGAGCCATCGGCGGGAGCGCGCACGTAACTGTCGTGCCAACAATCGGCAACCCACTCTTGCACGTTGCCGGTCATATCAAAAAGCCCGAAGGGGTTAGCCTCCAGACTGGCGATGGGAGCCGGTCCCCAGAACCCGTCGCCATAGTCACTAAAGGCTGCGGTCCAGGTTAGTTGTCGAGCAGAAATGTCGTTTTCCCCGGTCAGATTTTCCACCGCCAGGCTGGGCGCGCCGTCTCCCCACCAATAAATCGACGGCACACCGCCGCGCATGGCGTACTCAAACTCTGCCTCCGAGGGCAGCCGGTAAGGTGCCTGAGTCTGATCGGCAAGCCAGTTGGCGTAGGCTTTGGCATCGGCAAAGGACACGTGAATCACCGGCATATCCGGATCGGCATCGCGGCCGTTATAACTATGGCGCCAGTGGGTTTTGGAACGCCTGCCAACCCGCCCGGTGCGTTCGCTGTAGGCCAATGAATAGCCTTCTCGTTCCGCATCAGTGAGGTACCCGCTGGCGGCAATAAACTGACCGAACATAGCAACACTGACTTCGTGCTCTGCCATCGCAAAGCCGCGCTGAAAACGGACCCGGTGGGCGGGACGTTCAACCCGGTTTTGCTGTCCACGGTTTTCTTGTGCACCCATAACAACGTCGCCATGGGGCACCACCATCATGGAAGGGCCAGGCTGGCCGTCAGCTAATGGGTCGGTAAAACTCTGCGCTGGCCGATAAACACTGTAGAGACGACTTAACCGTAATTCTTCGGTCAACTGGGCAAGCAGCGGCGAGTCTTTATCCAGGCTCTGCACCGACGCAATGGCTTGCTCTGCCTCGGGAAACCGACTGTCCCGCATAGCGGCTCTTGCAGCAGTGGAAGATTGATCAATCTGACCTTGGCGAAACTGCGCCACCTGCTCTCGGGCATAGACCACGGCAGACGACCCTCCACGAGCCCGCTGGGCCCCTGACAGTAACCGCAAAGCTTGGCCATACTGACGATCTTGGGCGGAGCTCAAGGCTTGCTCAATTAATCGCCGCTCAAGTGCCACCAAACGATCAGCGAGAGCGGTGCTGGACGGGTCCAACTGAGTCGCGCGGCGCAATCGGTCCAGCGCACTGCGTCCTGCTGGGTCAATTAGGCGCCCTGCCTGCAGATCTGCTTCCGCGCGGGCCATCAGATCCGCGCTTTTTTCCAAGGCCTCCAATCGATCACCCAATTGGGTAAGGTCCTCATGTTGCGCGCCGGCCCGTCGCAGCGACTGGTAAATACCGGTCCCAGCGGTAATTTCTCGCCGTTGAGCGTGTTGCCTCAGTGCATCCATCAATGACGAGACCACCGAATCCAACCCTTGACGGGCTTCCGGGTGCTCTGGATGCGTTCGCAGAATGCCCGCATATCGTCCCAACGCGCCAAGTTGGTCTGCTTTGAACAACACCCCGTCAGCCAACAATTGGTCGGCTAACGCGAGCTCTTCAGCCACATCACTCACTTCTAGATCAATGGGCTGGTTGCCCAAACGCCATTGCGCCGGATTCAGTTGATCGGGACCGGCTTCAGTCAAGGGGTTGGATTCCGAGGTTTCTGACGGATTGGACACATCTGGCGCGGCCCTGGTCAACGGCTGCTCGGCCAATGCTGCAGGCGGGTGAGCGTTGATCGAGGTGACGACAGGCGGTTTTCGGAACATCCAGAAAACGCCAGCAAAGACCACCAAACCCGCAACTAATAGACCTAGGCGCAGTTTTTTCAGTGATACAGATGCTGTGGAATCGAATTCAGACATAGCGGCAATGACGCCGACAACCGTAACCCCGGGGGTCCCAACGTAGGCCATGGTAAAAGCCTGCGCAAGTGGCCTGGGGCACTTTTAACATGGTTCTACCGGTGACTATTTTTAGTACAAAATCAACTTTTTCAATGAGTTATAAGCCCGGCGTTAAAAGCATGTTAAGGCAAGGGTGGTCCAATGCGCATTTCTCAGCACCCACCGAACTCAGGCGACACCTAAAATCCTCGAATCGGCTATCATGCGCGCTGATTTCCCTACCTGGTGCCCAATGGCAGAATCGACTCACGCCACCAATAGTCCCCCGCCATTTCTCTGGATCGATGAGGATGCAGCGCTTCGTGAAGCTTGCGCACATTGGCAGTCTTTTGCCGCGATCGGCCTTGACACTGAATTTGTACGCACCCGAACCTACTTCGCCAAACTGGGGCTCATTCAGGTGGGAGCCGGCGACCGATGTTGGTTGATCGATCCTCTAAAAATTTCCGACTGGACGGGATTTGTTGCTTTATTGGCAGACCCTGACACCACGAAGATCATCCATAGCGGATCGGAAGACATTGAAATTTTCCAGCGCCTTGGCGATGCCCCATTAGCCAATTTTTTCGACACCCAGAAAGCCGCCGCTCTGTGTGGCCTTGGCTCAAGTCTTAGCTATCAAGCATTGGTCATGGAACTGTGCAATACGGTGGTGGAAAAAGATGTCACCCGCTCCAACTGGGTAGCAAGACCTCTCAGCGATGCCCAGCTTCGCTACGCCGCGTTGGATGTTGCTCATCTGGACCGTTTGTTGGCAACGCTAACCGAAAAGCTTAATCGCCTTGATCGAATGGCCTGGCTTGAAGAAGACTGCAATAGCCTGATCGCCAGAACTTCGCTAGATGAGCAACTGAACCAACAATTTCAGCGCTTCAAACTCGTCTGGCGCCTCAATGGGCCGCAACGCTCAGCATTAGCCACGCTGATTAAATGGCGAGAAGTAACGGCAAGAACAAAAGACCGGCCGCGCAGCCACGTTCTCACGGATAACGACCTGTTGACCTTGGCCCGAGAACTACCTAATGACCGCCAGACGCTAATGGCGCTGACATTGGAACATTCTCGCAGCGTCTCACGTCAGCTCCCGGCCCTGCTGGACTGCCTCAACGAAGCATCCAACGCTAGCACCCACCCACCGGCTCAACCCGAACCCCTGGACCGAAGCGCCAAGCAGTTGGTCAACCAATTGAGAGAGCAAATTTCACTCCAAGCGAACGCGTTGGACATTGCCCCTGAGGTCCTTTGCGGCAAGCGCGAACTGTTGCACTTGCTGCAAACGGGAAAGCCCTCGCGAAAACTGGCAGGCTGGCGTTTTGCCCTACTAGAACCCTTTGTCGGGGAGCACTTACCAGCATGAAAAATCGCCTTGTTCGCTATCTATTGGCCGCGGCGCTAACGCTGAGCAGCTCCTGCGCCTGGGCCCAAGCTGCAACGGATATTTATTTGCTGGATTTAGCCGCACTGGATCAATCAAAAACGGTGATCTTGCGCATTACCGATGTACCGGGCTACGACAATCAGCCCCATTACTCCGCTGACGGCAACACGATCTATTTCACCCGCATCAGCAGCGGTCGTGCCAATGTCATGGCCTATGATATTGCCACTGCCAGCACTAGGGTCATCCTGGCTGATCTAGAAAGTGACTATTCACCCACGTTGATGCCTCGGGTCAATGCGCTGTCGGTCATTCGAGTTGAAGCTGATCAGCGCCAACGGCTGTGGAAAATCCCACTGGATGGATCCCCTGCCCAAGTCATTTTTGAAAATATCGAAGGCGTGGGCTATCACGCCTGGGCAGGGCCGAGAATTGCTCTGATGTTTATTCTTGGCGAGCCGCCAACACTGAAGTTAGCCGGACCGGCAGGAATCGCCCTGCCCATTGCACAAAACATTGGCAGAGCCGTGGTTGCCATCGCGGGCAGCACAGAGGTGGCCTATGTCAGCAAAGATACGGCAAACCAACGTTGGACAATCAACGCTTACGACTACGCCATTGATCGCAACCGAATTATCGCGCCAACCCTGGTGGGACAGGAAGATTTTGCCATCAGCCCGAATGGGACGTTATGGATGGCCGAAGGCAGCGTGCTTTATCGCTGGAGCAGTGAAAGACCGGCTTGGGCGCCGTTGATTGATCTATCCACCATTCCCACCGGCACCATCAGCCGTATGACCCTCAGCCCCGACGGCCAGCAACTCGCGCTGGTGGCCGAAGAGCTGGAACAGTAAGACGACGGTCGCTAGAGCAGCTTGGCAAGTAGGCCATCGCGAAACTTGCGAATCCGCGCCGCATTTGCGCCAAGGTCCGACCGACCCACTCGAGACTTTGAGCGAACATCCACTAAGGTCACCGAACTGCCTTCCCGTACGCGGATTGTCACATCATCAGCAAAACCGAACCAGGGCGTAACGGCGGTGGCTTCGATACGGCCATCGGCGGCAACAGCTGCGTGAACTGTCCAGCCTAATTCTCTGGCCATGGCTTGCGCGGCGGCGAACACCTTGTCCACCGGCTCGCGAATTTTGATGGTTTGTATGTCCGGGTAGGCTTGCCGCTGCTGGCTGGCTATTTCTTCGCCCGCATAGGTCACCGGATTGGATGCCTCTTTGCGCAGTGGGGCTATTGCCACGAACTGGGGAGGATTGGTGGTATCGGTGGTAATGTCATGAATCGCCGGAACCTTAGCGCCTTTGGACTTAATGCTAATGGGCACACTGGCCGCACCACCAGCCATCACCATGCCGAGCAGAGCAAGAACGATAGAACCTTTACCAGATTTCCAGCGCGCCACCAACGCCACTAAACCCAATACCAACGCGGCCAGCCCGCCATAAACAACCGCGGGATAGACCTTAAAAAATATCATTGGAGCACCCCACCAGCCCTGTTTAAATGCAGGTCCGGTCAGCAGCAGCGCTATGGCCGCCAGCAGCCCAAGAAGAAACGTCAATTTTGCCAGCCACTGAACTTTCATCAAATGATCCCCTAACGTTAAGGGCGACACCTTAGCATTACCGGGCAGGTCGCTAACACCAAGCGGTTAGAACAAGAAAGCGTCGGCGCCGGTCCATGAGGTAGAATCCTCGCCACCCGATGGCGAAATGACTTTTATGGAACGCGCAACTGTTGTCCTTATAACCTTGGTGATCTATAAGCTGCTGCTGCTGGCCATAGGACTTTGGGCCCAACGCCGAACCCACACCACCGAAGACTATTTTTTGGGCGGGCAGCAGCTGGGGCCGTTTGTAGCCGCCATCAGCTATGCCGCCAGTTCCTCTTCTGCCTGGACACTACTCGGGGTCAGCGGCGCTGCCTTCACCTTGGGTCTTGGCGCCATTTGGCTGCTGCCAGGCATCGTCTTGGCCCACGTGGTTTGCTGGTTTTGGCTGGCTCCACGACTGCAAGCTCGCACCACCGATGGGCGTGCACTGACCCTGACCGACGTCCTGGTTGGGGAGGCGCAAGGGAGGTGGCGATCCGCCTTAGCGGTTAGCGCCTCATTAATCGTCCTTTTTTGCTTTGTGTTTTACGTCGCAGCCCAGTTCCAGGGCGCCGGCAATACCTTCACCAGTAACTTCGACATCCAGCGCAATCATGCCTTGTGGCTGGGCGCCGCCATCGTGCTGGTCTATACCCTGCTGGGCGGTTTTTGGGCGGTAAGCGTGACCGATGCTCTGCAGGGTCTTTTGATGTGTATCGCTGCGGTGCTGTTGCCCATTGCCGCGGTGGCTGCCATAGGCGGGCCTGGCGCATTGTTGACAGCGATTGCCGACCTAACGCCAACGGCCAGCGGCGGTTTTGCCGGAATCGCGGCGGGCGGTTTTGCCGCTGGCATGATGTTGGTGGGACTGGGAACCTTTGGCCAACCTCAACTGTTAAACCGGTTCATGGCATTACGGGATGAAAAATCCCTGCGCCAAGCCCGCTTTTTATCGGTGGGATGGTTTGTCATTGTGCTAATAGGCATGCTGATTTTGGGCTGGTGCGGCCGGTTGCTTATGCCAGATGCCGGCAATGGGGAAACGCTGTTTTTCGACCTAACAAACAGCCTCTTCCCGGTCTTAATTGGCGGCGTGATTACCGCCGCTGTGTTGTCCGCCATCATGTCGACAGCCGACAGCCAGCTATTGGTTGCAGCTTCAGCTGTGGCCCACGACATGGGTCTTGCTAGACGATGGCCGACCCAAGCCTTGCTGGTTTCTCGGCTGGTAATGGCCGCGCTGTGTGGCGCCGCTGCCCTGCTCGCCGCGTCGCTGCCCGCGTCCATTTTTTCCCGGGTGCTGTTTGCCTGGAATGGCCTGGGCGCCGCCTTCGGCCCACTGCTCATTGTTCTGCTTTGTCAGCGCCAAGTGGCGCCCGGTTGGGCGCTGGCCAGCATGTTAACCGGCTTCGGCTTAACCGCCGTACTTTACAGCCTACCCAATACCCCCGGGGATATTGCTGAACGACTGCTGCCCTTTTTGGCCGCCACCATCCTGGCTCTGATTGGGGCCAAAAAAACCAACCGAACAACGAACTGAAAGGACTGTTTCAGCCCATGGAAGTTAGCATACTGGCAAACAAAATCGTGGTGGCGGAAAACGTCTTTGAGCCCCGCGAATACGACATGGTGAGTAAAGAGATCGCCAACCTTAGGCAGTTTATCGAGCCTACCTATCACGGCAGTGATGTCATTTTATATCGCACGGTACTGGATCAACTGTACGGCGATCGAAAGCGCTCCTTTGTGCTTCAAATCCTGCCGGAAAAACTCTACAGCAGGAGCATACTGGACCAGACCGATAACCTGCACGACCTAAGCTACACCTTGGTCAATAAGCAGCATAAGTTCACCACCGCGTTGACCGAGATGCGCAGCGACACTGACTATCGGACCCACACAGATACGGGCTCTGGCGTTGCTTGGACGCAGATATTTATGTCCTGGATCTGGTATCACAATCCTGAACCGGAGAAGTTCACCGATGGCGATCTCATCGTCGAAGATTTGGGTCTCACCATCGAGCCCCGTAACAATCGCTTGGTACTGCTACCGGCTTATTTGAACCACCGAATTACCCCGGCAATCTACACCCCGGACAGCGGCGACTACTACCGCACCACATTAAATGGCTTTTTCACCATCGGGTAACCCGGCGTAGCTTTTTACGTTGTTAACTAGCAGCCGGTTGAAAAATCGAAATTCAACGATTGAATAGAACAGGACACTAGTCGCGAAAATTCTTAAATTGCAACGGCAATCCCAGGTCTGCCCCTTTCAACAACGCCATCACCGCCTGCAAATCGTCCCGTTTCTTGCCGGTCACTCGCAGCTGATCACCTTGGATTTGTGATTGCACTTTCAACTTGCTGTCTTTGATCTGCTTCACCATTTTTTTCGCCAGCAAGGTTTCGATACCTTCGCGAACAGTGGCAGTCTGGGTGGCGGTTTTCGCCATAATGACCGGATTGGAGGTTTCCAACGCCGTTGTGTCTATGCCCCGCTTCGCCAGTTTGGTAAAGAGAATGGGGAGCATTTGACCCAGCTGAAAATCCGCTTGGGCGCGCAGCTCTACCACCGATCCTTTCAGTTCAAACTGGGCGTCACTGCCTTTGAAATCAAATCGGGTACCCACTTCCCGGTTGGCTTGATCAACGGCATTGCTAAGCTCGTGATGGTCTACTTCGGAAACAACGTCGAACGATGGCATGATAAACTCTAGTGGTTGGCAGTGGATCCAGTTTATCAAACTCCGCGCGACCATCATCCAGTGATCAACACCTGGTGGCAATCTCGTTCCCGGAACCCAAATCGGGACTCAAGCTAGAACCCAAGGATCATTGGCACCTTTTCCTGATTTTGTAGTCCTATTGCTTTCTATGGTCCACCTTTACCCACCAACGAAAACGTCAGGTCCGTTTACCCAACGTCCCGTTGTTGGCCGTCTCCTGGGCGCTTGTTTTCTGCTGATCAGTTCATTTACCGCTACCGCCCTATCGCTAAAAATTGAAGGTGGCAGCAAGCGCCAGCAACAGTCGGTGCTTGCCACCGCGCCGGCCCGCCGACTCGCTGACCTCAACAGCCCTGATGGGGTGGAGTTTTGGATTCGACGTTTAGCGACCGAGGGCTCCAAGGCCTTGCAACCCACCGGGTACTACTCAGCGACCGTGTCAGCCCATTGGAAGGATCAGTCTGCCGGCACCACTATTGATGAGGCCAGTGAACTCACCATCGTTATTGACCCCGGCGAGCCAGTAAAAGTGCGCTCCATCGATATTCGGTTTCGGTCCTCCGACGTCGTACCCGCCGTCTCGTTTCCACTGCAGATTGGCGCAGTGCTGGACCACCCCCGCTATGAAAGTGGCAAACAGGCCATCGCGGCCTGGTTACTGAACCATGGCTACCTTGCCAGCAAACTGCTCACCCACGAGGTTCGGGTCAATCGTGGCAAGGGGACGGCACAAATTATTTTGGAGTGGGAGCCAGGACCGCGATTTCGCTTTGGCCAGGTCAGTTTTACTGATAGCCCTTTGGACAACCGATTCCTGCGGCGCTACATCACCATTAATGAAGGCGACTATTTTTCTGAGTCACGGCTGCAGACATTCAGCCAAGGACTGCGGGCCAGTGGCTACTTTGCCGCGGTGGAAATCGTCCCTGGTAAGTTCGACCTGATTACCGAAACCATCCCGATTGAAGTCCAACTAACGCCTCGCAAACAATCGGCCTATCAAGCGGGTGTGATCTACGCCACCGACGCAGGCCCTGGCGTTGAACTGGGCGCAGAACGACGCTGGCTGAACGACCAGGGGTACCAGGCTCGGGCCCGGCTTGAACTAGCAAGCAGACGCTCATTAGCGGCTGCGCGGGTGGACATACCCTCAGCGGCAGACCTGCACCGATCGGTAAGCCTGAGTCTTAACTATGTGGATGAATCCACCGATAGCTCCGATAGAAACACCACCCAGGGCGCAGTCTCCCGACTATCTCGTTGGGGTCGTTGGAACCGCATCGATGCCCTGACTTACCTAGTGGAGGATTTTCAGATTGGCAACCAGGATGAGCGCGTCGGATTTGTCATCGGCAGTGTAGAGCTTTCGCGCAGCGAGAGTGATGGATTGGCCGTACCGCGCAGCGGCTGGCGAGCCAGCGCTGTGGCCCAGGGGAGCGCCGATGCACTGGGGTCGGAAACTGATCTCGGTCGAATTGAGGTCAACGGCAAAACTATTGTTGGCCTGGGTCAGGAGCATCGCCTGTTATTGCGGGGCCAACTTGGCGCCCTGTGGGCCAGTGACTTCAACCTGACGCCCGCCTCGCTGCGGTTTTTTGCCGGCGGTGATCGCAGCGTGCGCGGGTTTGATTTTGAAGAACTCAGCCCACTGGACGAGGCCGGCCAGTCCTTGGGCGGCGAATACCTGGCGGTGGCTAGCGCCGAATTTGACGGCCCACTGCGCGGTAAATTTCGCTGGGCCGCCTTTGTCGACGCTGGCAACGCCTTTGGCGCAGGCGATGAGGATATCGCCTACTCTGCCGGCATTGGTCTGCGTTGGTTGACGCCCATTGGCCCACTTCGACTGGATATCGCCAGCGCGCTGACTGATGCGGATTCCAATTTTAAGATTCACTTTTCCGCTGGACCCGACTTGTGACCAAGGCCACCTCACTGGATCCTCGGGTGATCGCGCCAAACCATCGCCGGTGGACCCGGCGCCTATTGGTTGGCTTGCTCACACTGCTGATCGGTTTAGCCCTATTGGTGGCTGTAGTGCTGTATACCCGACCTGGGTTGGCCTTGGCGCTCTCTCTGGCTGAGACCGTTGGTGGCATCCAGACGCATTACCAAACGCTAGACGGATCACTAGCCAGCTTCACCGCCAATCAATTGGAGCTTCGCCAAGGCGAAACCCGAATCACAATGGACCAGCTAAGGTTATCCTGGTCGCCGCTTAAATTAGTCGGTCGCCGCCTTGATGTGCACCAGTTCAATGCCAGTGAGTTATCGGTTTATTTGCCGGCGGCAAGCCAAGCACCCGATCCACCACAAGCCGCGAGGTTTGCGCCTCCACAATCCCTGGAGCTACCGCTGGCAATCCACCTACGAGATGTCCAGCTCACCGGCGTACAAATCCATCAAGACCAAGGAGTATCTACTCGAATTGCGTCGGCGAGCCTTGCGGCCAGCCTGGAGTCCGACCTTTGGGATCTGAAAAAACTGGATATCGCACTGCCGGAACTCGTATTAGCGCTGACAGCCCAAACCTCACCGCGCTGGCCTTACGAACATCAGCTCTCTTTGCAAATCGTCGGCAACAAGGCTAACCGCGCCACCTCTATGCAATGGCAAAGCCGCGGAGATGTGACTCTAAGCACCGGTCAACTCAGCGGCCAGCAAGGCCAAGAGAAGGTGGACCTAAATCCGTTGCAGTTGGGTTACCGGAATAGGCAATGGAATATTGACACCAACGGCGATGCGGGACCACTGGCCATTGCGCTTAACGCTGCAATTGATGGCGGGCAAATCTACGCGGCCAAGGTCGAAGGGCAAATAACTGGCTTGGCGGACGCCGCCTCAGCCCAATTCACCGTTGACGCCAATGGGCCCTATCAGCAAATCCAAGGGCAACTAGATTTTCAAGCCCTAGGGCTCGGATCAATGGGCGATGTTCGCGTTAGTAGTGGCTTTTCGTTGAGTCAATTCACGCAACTGGGTTTACAAGAACTTTCGCTTGATGCTGCCGATGGACGGTTGCTTGGCGACGCCGACCTATGGCTAGAAACACCGCTGCGCGCCGAAGCTGACCTGCAGCTCTCCGGTGTCAATCTGCAACGCTTGCACCCACAACTGACGGGAACCCTGGAAGGGTCAATAACCGCCGATACACAGCTCAGTGACAGCGGGCCGCAAACCCAGTTAACGATCAATCTGGACAGCGTCGAACGGGACCCTTCATTGAATCTGACCGGCAACCTTCGGCTAGACGGATCCGTGCCTCAAAACGGCACATTACGCTTGAATGCCGGCGTTGAAAACCAGCTTGTGCTGACCCTTAGCTCGCCCGAGGCATTAACCATCGACGTTGCCCTTAACCATCTGGCTGCCCTGTGGCCTGACCTGGATGGTGCCGCCAATGGTTTGCTTACGACCAATCCACAGCAGTTGATTAACAATCTGGATCAACCAGCAACCCTGACCCATGCAAACCTGTGGCCACCCCTGCAGGGCCAGTTAGAACTGCTTGATGGGTCATTCAATGACATCGACCTTGGGAAGATGTCATTGCTCCTGAGTCCGTCGAAGTCCAGCCTAACGATAATGGACTTGGATCTTGGGTCGCTGATCGTGGAGCAAAGCGAGTTCACCCTACTGGGCACACCCATGGAGCATCAATTTACCCTCAGCGCTGACGGCAATCGCGGCGCTCTAGACGTCAACGGTTCTGGCCATTGGCGCGATAAGACTTATGACCTGGCTCTCGACACCCTAAGCGTTGCCCCTGAAGGGCTGCCGACCCTAAACAATCAAGCACCCTGGCATGCTGAGCTGACCACAGCCTCCCAAACCCTTCAGCGCGGCTGCCTATCAGGCTCCGGGGTTGATGCCTGCATCGCCGGTCTCAATGAGCCCGACGCATTGTCGTTAGA
>CAZLJY010000015.1:0-39706 GCA_964559945.1 uncultured Gammaproteobacteria bacterium
CATCAATACCTGGGCCTGTTCTTCCACAATGGCTAGCAAGCGATCCCAAAGGATTTGTAAGGTGATGGGGTCCATGGGTTTAACCTGGCTCATGATGTCGGGCTGTGTTGCATAATCAGGTTGAGCTGGTGATCGACGCTGAGGGTAAATCCACTGGGAACAATGGTTGTTGTTTGATCTTCGGTGATCAGCGCGGGCCCATCTAAATGATCGCCAGGCGCCAAGGTTTCCCGCTCTACAACCTGGGCCTCGGTGGCTTTAGTACTTTCGATCAGTGTTCTTGTTAAGGCGGGAAACGACGCCTGCTGGCGTTCAACCCCCGACACCGGCGGTATTGCCGGCGGCGGTCCGCTGAGGGATAGGGTCAGGCTCAGCAGTTCAATGTCCACATCTTTGATCGTTCGGCCGTAGAGCCGGCGGTATGCCGTTTCGAAGGCTTGGGTGAATTGATCGGCAGCATCGGCGCCCAGTTCACCTTCAGGCAGTGTCACGGCCAATTCATGCCCTTGTCCGGCGTAGCGCATGAAGCCGGTGCGGTGTTCAACGAGAGGTTGTTCCTTGTCCATAGCCGGGGTGATCACGGCACGGGCCTCGTCAACCATTTCTTTCAGAAGCTGATTGATGACATGTAGATTGAGGTCGCGAATCCTCATCCGACGACTGCGAACGACCTCAAAGCTGAGTCTGGCCAGCAGGAAGCCCACTGCAGAGCCAACACCTGCCTGGGGCGGGATAATTACGCGAGACACCCCAAGCCTGGTAGCTAATGACGCTGCATGGAGCGGCGCCGCGCCACCAAACGCCACCATATCCCTTTGCCGAAGATCCAGTCCAAACTCCGCAGCATGGGCGCGGGCCGCGCTGGCCATGCTTTCCTCAACCACATCGCTGATGCCTAACGCTGTAGCGTTGGTCGACAGGGACAGCTGCTCGCCGAGGGATCCCACAGCTTGATCGGCGGCGGTAAGATCCAGGGTGAGTTTGCCTCCGGCGAAACGTTCGGGAGCCAACTTACCCAGGCAGGCGTCCGCATCAGTCACGGTAGGACGTTTGCCGCCCAGTCCGTAGGCCGCCGGGCCGGGTTCTGATCCTGCGCTGCGCGGTCCCACCCGCAGTCGCATCAGCTTGTCTACGTGAGCGATGGACCCGCCACCTGCGCCGATTTCTACCATTTCGATCACCGGTATACGCAGTGGTAGACCGCTACCTTTACGAAAGCGGTAACTGCGGTCCACCTCAAAACTGCGTGACTGCAGCGGTTGAAAATTGTCGATTAAGCAAAGTTTGGCTGTGGTGCCGCCCATGTCAAAAGACAAAATATTGTCAGCCTGACAACCGGCCGCAACGCTAGCGGCCAAAATGGCGCCGCCGGCGGGACCCGATTCCACTAGGCGAATGGGAAAGCGCGCGGCGGTTTCAAGGGTCGTTAACCCGCCGCCGGAGGTCATCAAAAGCGTTGGGCACGATATCCCCAGGTCAGTCAGGCCAGTGTTCAGGCGTTGCAGATAGGAGGCCATCAATGGTTGCACATAGGCGTTAGCGCAGGCGGTGGAAAAACGCTCAAATTCACGAATTTCCGGACACACTTCACTAGACAACGTTATCGATAGATCAGGGCGCAGCTTAGCGATCAGATCAGCGCAGCGTTGCTCGTGATCCGGGTTGAGGTAACTGTGCAGAAATCCGATGGCAACACTCTGAACGTCGTGGTCTTGCATGACCGTCAACGCCTGGCGGATGGAGTGTTCGTCCAGTGCTTGGCGAACGCTGCCATCGCTGATCAATCGTTCCTTGATGGGCAGACGCAAATGGCGCGGAACCAGCGGCGTAGCTCGGTTGATGTTGATGTCATATTGCTCAAACCGGTCCTCGAAGGCCATCTCCAGCACATCACGATGCCCAGCGGTGGTCAGCAGCGCGGTGGTGGCGCCACGCCGTTCGATCAGCGCATTGGTGGCAAGGGTTGTGCCATGCAGCACCATCGATAGGTTGGCGGGAGTTAGCGACGCGTGAGTCAACAAATCAGCGATACCCTCTAGCATCGCTTGTTCGGGATGTTGATGGGTGGTGAGTCGTTTTTCTGACCACCGCTTGCCGCAGTCGCTAAGCAGCACCACATCGGTGAAGGTTCCACCAATGTCTACGGCGAGTCTTGCTTTAACCACGTTGGTAGGCCTGGTGCGTCGACTTAGGGAGTTGATAGATCGCGCTGAGTGCCAATCAGGCTGTCTCGGGTAACCAGCGCTCGTAACTGGTCTTCGCTCCACCCATCGGTATTGGCGGGGCGTTGAGGCAACACCATGTAACGAAGCTCTGCGGTGGAGTCGTGTACACGCACGGACACGGAAGGTTCTAGCGTGACCCCAAATTCTTCTAACACGGCTCGCGGTTCGCGAACGAGTCTGGAGCGATAGCTGCGAGACTTGTACCAGGACGGCGACATACCTAGCAGCGCACGGGGATAACAGGAACACAGAGTGCAGACAATGACGTTGTGCTGGTGTTCGGTATTTTCAATCACGGTGAATTCGGCGGGTGATAGATCAAACCCAAATTCGCCGATGGCTTGGCCAGCATCGCTTAGCAGGCGCTGTTTGAAGGCCGGATCGGTCCAGGCCCGCGCGGTTAACTGAGCACCGTTATCCGGCGAGGCTCCCTGCATGAAACTGATCACCTCGGCTTCTTCCTGGGCGCTGTAGTGTCCGGCCTCCAGCAAGATTTCTCTTAGCGCCAGCCCGACCCTAGCGGCCTCTGTGGTGGGTTCTGGGTGATCTGGCTGCAAGGTCCGTGCGTGGTCGTGATCGTGATCGTGGTCGTGGTCGTGGTCGTGGCTCATGAGAGGTCTTCCAGCCAATGTTCAAAAATTTCGATGTCCAGGGTGTCGTCAGCCTGACCCCCGTAGTCAGGCCACAACTCAGATTGGGCTAGGGTCACCCGGTACAGTGTCAGTGGCTCGCCGCCATCGCCGCGAATAAATTTCTCCGGTTGGCCATGGCGACCGCAGACCCGTTCAATCACCCCTCGCTGTCCCTTGGCATAAGCGGGCACTCGGTGGTGGACGTTTAGTTGTCGGTCGGCGATTTTCACTGCTTGGCCGGGAGTAAATTTTGCGGGGCTCACTGGCACGACTGGGCGTCCTGTCGCTGAGCAATGGAGAGGGCTTTTTCGTCCAGCGCTTTTTGACTGACGATTCCTTTGTCAACCAGCGTCCAAGCTAGGGATTTAGCCCAGCGTTCGTAGTAGGTCAGGTTGTCATAGTCCTCAGGCGTGAGCCGCTCGATGCCATCGCGCAGTTCCGCGAAATCGCTGATCAAGCCTTTTTTCAGCGCCAGGCGAATCATGGCGTCGACCTGCCACTCCCACCAGGCCGTATCGTGTTCGCCCCGTTCGATGGGGCCCGCGGCCAAGCCGCCCATATCGTGATGTGACTGTGTCATGGTGAACCTTAGTTGATGACCCTTCCTGGATTGAGGATACCTTTTGGGTCTAATGTTTGTTTGAGAGATTTCATCAAGGCAATTTCCTCCGGCGAACGGCTATGTCCCAACCAGGGCTTTTTCAGTGCACCAATACCATGTTCTGCGCTAACGCTACCGTTGACTGATTGGGTATGTTGATAAACCACTCGCTCAATGGCGGGTTTATCCTGCGCCTGTCCGGTGGAGGCGACCAGGTGCAGATTGCCATCGCCGATGTGGCCAAAGATCAATGTCCTGCACTGGGGGAATTCTTGGCTAAGTTGATGCTCCATAGCCTCGCTGACGGTACCCATCTGCGCGATAGGGATACCTACATCAAACACTGCCGCAGGTTCCATCTCAGGCAGCACCTCGGCGATGGCATCTCGCAGCGCCCAAAGCCGGTCTGCATCTGCCAAGCTGGCAGCCACAACCGCGTCAGAAATTAGAGAATTTTCCAGTGCGCCTTCAAGACACCGTTCAAAGTTGCGGTTGAGGTCTTGCTGGTTAGACCCTTCGGTTTGGATCAGCACGCCATAGGCAGCATCTTGGCTGAAGGGCTGGGGTTGTTTGGTGACCTTAAGTGCCGCGTCCAGGTAGTTCTTCCACATCACTTCGAACGCGCATACAACGGGCAATTCCCGGGCGCACAAATGGAGCAGGTCGGTCACTTGGTCAAAACTATTGCAGGCACAAAGCGCCGTTGCCGTCGCCGGTTTTGGCTGCCGCAGTCTGAACGTCACCTGGGTCACGACACCTAAGGTTCCCTCGGTGCCGATAAACAGTTGTTTGAGGTCGTAGCCAGCATTGTTTTTGAGTAAGGTATTACTGGCGTCAATGACCGTGCCGTCGGCTTGGACCGCCTTTAGGCCCAGCACTAGGGCGCGGGCCATGCCGTGCTGGATCACCTGATTACCACCGGCGTTGGTCGATACGATGCCGCCAGCCTGGCATGACCCTCTGGCACCCAAATCGAGCGGAAGTTCCAGCCCGTGTTTTGTCGCATGATCTTGTAGGGTTTGCAGGGGCACACCGGCTTGTGTCGTTAATGTCATGCCCGTGGTGTCTATCTGCAAGACTTGATTCATGCGCTCCAGAGAAAGGCTCATTTCCCCTTTTTTCGGTGTAGCGCCGCCCGCTAAACCTGACCGCCCGCCCTGGATAACCAATGGTTGACCCACCCGATGACAAGCCTTGAGAATTTGCGCTACCTCATCGGTGTTACGAGGACGGAACACTACGTCTGGACGGTGGGGGGACTGAAATGTCCAATCGGAAGCGTAGCTGTCGCTGATCGCCTCCCCGGTTAAGTAGAGATCAGCTGGGAGTGAATTCAAAACCGCTTTCAGCGCAGCCATAATGGCCCACAGTCTCCTTCGTTACCGCACCCGGCAGTAGCACCGGATTGGAGCGCTAGTTTAACGCCTGAGGGGGGCGGCTGACTATGCCGTCCAAAGATTTTCTCAATCTATTGAGGGGCAGCGGACTGTTCAACGCAAACCCGATTGCGGCCATCCTTTTTCGCAGTTGCCAGGGCGCGCTCAGCGCGCCGCAGGACGTCGTCCATGGTGTGATCATCTTCTCGAAGGCAACTGATGCCAAAGCTAGCGGTGATTTGCAGAGGTTCAGGTCGCCAGCCAATTTCATTGTTTTCCAGTATCTCTCTGAGTCTTTCACCGGCGACGGCCGCCTGCTTAAGGTCAGTGCCAGGCAACGCCAAAGCGAATTTTTCCCCGCCAAACCGTCCAAAAACATCGCCATCGCGAAGGCCCTCGCTCAGAAATCTGGCCAGGGCTTTGAGCACATGGTCGCCCGCATTGTGGCCGTATTGGTCATTGATGCGCCTAAAATGATCTACATCACACAAGATGACAGACACTGCCTGTTTGCTGCGTCGTGCCCGTGGCAATAGCGGGCTAGAAAATTCGTCGAAACCGCGGCGATTGAGGAGGCCGGTGAGGGTGTCGGTTCGCGCGAGTTTTCGCATTTGGGCGGCAAGGTCTGAGGCCAAAACCAACACCATAAACAGGCCGCAGCCCAGAAAGCCTGCGGGTAGTGTGACAAAGTGAATTTCTTTATAGGTTTCCAACCACCGGGCATCGAACTCAGGGCCCTGCATCAGAGCGATGAGTCCAGCCAGAATTTGTGCGCCGCCAAACGCACCCAGGACAGTGGCGACAGCTTTCGGGATATTGCCATGGCGCTCGTTATGACCTAGAACTATTCGTGCATTAAGCAGGCAAATGGCACCCGCGTAAGCTGGCCCAACAAACAGTCGCAGCCCGGTATGTGGATAGCCGTAGGTGAACAACGTGACCATTGCAGCGGCGGTAAAACCTGTCAGCGCAATGACGGTTGCTTGAACCGGTTTTCCTGCCCATTGGCGAAAACCGGCGAGTAAAAGGGACAAAGGTAATACACTCAGAGCCGTGCTAATCACCCAATGCAGTGGATCATCAACCAACACGCTGTCGGAAAATAGCGTCAAGGTGAATGGAAGTGTGCCTGCCAAAAAAGCCCAGGACCACGTCAGAGCATGGCGCGGCCGGCCAAAGTTATTCCAGGCTAAAAGGAACACCATGGCCAGCATTAAGCTACAGAAAATGAGTGATAAGAGCAGGTATGTCATCGCAGTCAGGTATAGGGCGCTTTAGATTCGTAGTTTTAGCCACAAAGGTCAGAGCTTTAAGGCCATGACGGTAAAACGCTATTGTATCTCTGGAAGTCACATGCCGGTTGGGTTAGGGCGTGAACGATCGTTACCAACGCAACTATTGTGAATCTGCAAAATCCGCGATGCCCTATACTGTTGATCATATAAAGTCCGGGGTTGGTCCAATTTTTTACCGAGTATTCATCGTGTGGTTTTGCCTATCGTGGGCTTGGTCTGGTTATGCCCAGGAATCACAAGACCCACGGGGCCTTCTGACTCAGGCCCAGGGGCAGCGCGCTGAGCCTGATACTCATCTGGCATTGCTTGAACAGGCGGTGGTACTGATTGAACAACAACCTGAGCCTGACTATGGGTTGATGGGCGATGTGTTTATCGAGATGTCCAAAGCACAAGTGAACGCAGGGCAATTGGACCTGGCGCGAGTGTCAGCGGATCGGGGCCTCAAGGTCGTCAATCAACGCTCACACCCCAATCAATATATGCGTCTTCGGTCTATCTTACCGATTTTGGATATGGTGGGTGGTGATACTGAGCAAGCGGTGGCCAGCTTCCGTACCTTGCTGGCTGAAGACCACAGTGCCGCGGACCCCGCAACCGTTGATTCCGTGCAAGTCAGCTATGCCACGATTCTGCACGAAAACGGGCAAATGGTTCTGGCCCAGGAGATTTATCAAGACGTCCTGACTCGGGCCTTGCAACGGGGTGACGAATTGTTTGTGCTCCAGGTTGCCAATAACTTGATCGTTCTGCTGATCTACCAGGGGCTTTATGACGACGCCAGGGATTGGTTGAGACGCATCGAACAGCCTAGGAGTCGAGCCGATTATCCGTTCCTCATCTACTCTCTTCGGCTACACGAAATTGAACTTGCCGGACTATTCGGCGACCGGCAAGGGGCGGTCCGGGATTTTCGGAGATTTATCGACAATATCGATGATGCGACGCCCCGCTCTATCGCTGGCAACGCTTACGAGTACCTGGCAGACGCGTTATTTGCCCTTGGCGAGTACGCGGAGGCGAGAGTGGCAGCCGATACGGCTGTGGAGATTCTCGAAGATCTGACGTTTGAATTGATAGAAGCCCGACAGACTTTGATTCGCACGTTGCTGGTGTTGGGTGAGTTTGATGAAGCCGAATCAATCTTGAAAACGTTTGAGAATGCAGTGCTGAACTCGCCTCGTCAGGCCAGAGTGTCAGCCTTGAGGTTGGAGTTGACGCTGCGTCGGTCGGGTAATGAGCGGGCTGTTGTTGAGCTGGATAAGTTGCTTAGTGCGACCCAACAAGATATTCGAAGTAACGCCGTGCAAAGCATCCAATATTACGATGCGAAGCTTACATCTGCGCGCCAAGCGGCTGAAATTTCTCGCATGCGTGAAGCCGAACGTGTGTTGTCGGCAGATGCCAAAGCCAGCGACGCCAGAGCCAGCGAACTATTGGCCAGAGAGCAAGCGGGGCGCAGAAGTCGAAACCTGATATTGGCTATTGTGGTCCTTTCGGCCCTGGCCCTAGTAGCCATCCTATATGCCATCAATCGCCGCTCCTACCAAAAGCGTGTGCTCGCCAATCAACAAGCACTAAATAGGGAGCTGTCGCGCCAGGTTGATGAAAAATCCGAGGCTTTGGTCCGACAACTTAATGAGCAAGCTGAGTTACAAAGGGCCTTGGACCGTAAAAAGCAGACCGAGTTAGTTGGCCAGATCGCCAGTAACGTTGCCCACGATTTCAACAACCTCCTGCAAGTGATTTCCAGTGCCAACGAACAACTGGAACCGCTGGCTAAAACCCCTGGTCAGATTAGCGCCCTAAAGGCCTCATCCGATTCCGTCCAATATGCCAGCGATATGACCTATCAGCTTTTGGCGTATTCCCGGCAGCAGGAGCTAAAGGCAACGGTCACCAATGTTAGCCAGCTGCTTAGAGGCACCCAAACCCTGTTTCGGTCGGCTGTGGGGGAGGAGATTCAACTGCATTTTGATGAGTGTGATCGAGACGCCATAGCCCTGGTTGATCCCGCCAAATTAACCTCAGCAATTTTGAATTTATTGCGCAACGCTGCCGATGCTATGGAGGTCGGCGGCAAAATAGCGCTATGCATTGAGCATCAAACACTAGGCCAACAGGTCAGTGAGCATTGGCGTTCGCTGAAGCCCGGACCGTATGTGTTTATTTCGGTCACTGATAGCGGCCATGGCATGGGGCCTGAAGCATTGGAGCGCGCTTGCGAGCCCTTTTTTACGACCAAGGCAGATACCTCGGGCACTGGCTTGGGGCTCAGTTCAGTGTACGGTTTTGTGCGTCAGTCTGAAGGGGATCTGCGGTTAGAAAGTACTTTGGGTCAAGGCTCTCGCGTCACTTTGGCCATACCTGCCAGCGAACAGGAAATGGTGCCAACACAACGACCTGTGCAAGACAAAGATTGCATGCAGGGAAAACGGGTATTGGTGGTGGAAGATAACCCAATGGTGGCTAAAACCGTGAGTCTTGCGTTGAGTAGCGTTGGGGTAGAGGTAAGTTGTCTGGAGTCGGCTGACGACGCTATCGAGCACCTGAGCGGTGGCGTCAGTTACGACTTCTTGTTGACCGATGTGCGCATGCCCGGCGCCAACGATGGCTACGATCTGGCCCGCTGGGTGTCACAACAGTCCCTTGAAACCTCAGTGATCATCATGAGTGGCTACACTGACCGGACCGATTCGAGCCACGATTATCCAGTGATCAACAAACCCTTCACCCGTGGTCAACTGGTTGCCTGCCTGCGCCAAGCGGACAGGCAACCGGCGGTGAATGCTTAGCTACTGAGCGGGAATTGCCAGAGAGGTGCAAAACGTGTCCGGCGACAAACGGATGATGTCTACTGTGTCATCGCTCACTGATTCGTCGTCAAAATCAAAGGTCAGTATGCCGTTGGTGCAGTCAGTAAACTGAACCGTCATCGTGCCGACGGCATTGGTTGTTGTTGCCATCGAGTTATTGAATATACCGCCGGTGTTACGGGCAATTGTCAGCGTCGCGGTATCGCCCATAAAATCTCCGCTGGCAGTAAACCAGCGATGCTGAGTGCTGCCGAAACCCGCGCCCTCGTCGTCGGCCGGTGCATTCACATCGTAGGTAAACCAGGCAATAAATACCTCTTGACGATCGCCTTCGTTGATGACGTCAACCAACCAACCCTGGCCAGGGGTATCGGCGTTGAACCAGGTGCCCGACAGGCCAGCGTTGATTTCGAAACCATCCACCTCTGTGATCGCGGTCATGATTAGATTGTCGGTGCTTATGTCGTCAACCGTCGTCACAACACCGTTAAACACAAACGGGACGGTACTCAGGGTGCCGCCGTCAAGATTCACGGGATCCAAGGAGTTAATGCGGTCAACAATTTTCATGCCTTCGCCTAGTACACGGCCGAACACAGTAAATCCACCGTTATCGGTGTCTAGAAATACGTTAGTGTCGTCCATGTTGATAAACCATTGGCTTGTGGCGCTATCGGGATCGCCCGCGACTTTTGCCATGGCCACTGTGCCGCGCAGGTTAGACAGACCAAACTCATTCACTAGTGGGGCGTCTACAGGGACTTCTCCAAACTCACCGTCAAGGAAGGTAAACCCACCACCCTGAAGGAAACGCACCGGGATCGATCGATGGAAGTAGCTATTGGCGTAATCACCATCACGCACATAGTTGAGAAAATTGGCTACCGTGTTCGGCGCTTCATTTTCCAGCAGATCAATGTAAAAACTGCCGAATTGAGTATCTACCCGAACCACGCTGGCGTGAATTTGTGGCGCCGAAAGTAAAGCCAACAAGATAATGATGAGTCTGATCATGGAATCTCCGAATCTGGATTGGCCGCTGACTGATGGTCAGAGCACTATTGCGAGCTGCGATGATGCCGCCCTAGTCGGTGATATGCAATGGGGCGTGACAACTGTGACAGCGTAGGTCAGCGCAAAAAACTCCCTAACGACTTGGGGAGCCGCGTCGCTTAACCCTACCAGTCGCTGGACGCGCTCAGGTTGCTGTGCATGCTGAAACGGGGGGCTGGTTTGTGGAATGTATTTTTCTTAAGCGGGTTATCGTGGCCCGGTCCGTTGCATATCAATTAGGCCGCCGTAATCCAGGGTGAATCCTCGTTGGCGAAAGTCATCCAGCAATGGAGAGTCCTTTGGCTTTTTGCCGTCAATTTTCTCAATCACCACCATGGCGTGGCGTTTACCTGTTTTAGGCAAATGGCGTAATGCGTCAATGGCGCTGGCTAGTGCGCCCTCAATGGCCTCAAGATGCTCAGGAAAAGTGACGATATGGCGGTTTCGCGAGCTGACGAAAAACAACAGCTGTCCCCTCGCCAACAGCACCCAGGCATTGGGCACACGACGAGGTTTGGCGGCTTTCACGTCCGCGCAATCGGGCCAGGATACAAGGGCGCCAAAGGGGTTGGCTGGGTCGATGGCGCTAAGCACCTGGACATCATCGGTGGTGACGGCCTTGTCCCGTTCTTCAGCATCCGGTCGCTCGGCCCGTAGTTGGTCAACCGCGCCTGCTAGGGCAAATTGAGCGCCGTTGAGGCCGTCGACGAAATGGCCACGTCGACAGCGGCCTTGCTCAGCTAATTCTCTTAACACTTTGTAGATTGCGGAGAAGCCACCAGGGAGGTCCTCAGCCTGTGCACATTGGCGGCTCACCACCCCATAGCGCTCCAGCAGCAGTTGGGTCCGAGCTAGAGCACGTTCGGTATCGCTGGCGGGCACACTCAGCAGGCTTGATACCAACGACCACCGGCCACCAGTGGCTGAGGGTGCTCCCGGGGCCTGACTGAACCGTTGTCCGCGACGGGGACTGCGGCGTCGAGTCATGGTGAGGGAGCGAAAGGGACTGAAGGTGTCGTTGGTTATCTGGCCTTCCCAAACCAGATCCCACAGGGCCTGATTGAACTCGCTGGCATTTAGCGCAGGTTCGCAGAACTCTGCTTCCACGGCCGCCTGGATTTCAAACGAAAAAGAGGCGCCGTGAGTTTTTAGTTGGTTGATGATGGCACCATGTACGGCGCTGACCGGATCGTAGTCCTTCGGCGTTGGTAGCAGCAGGCGTACCTGCTCACGAAGGTAAAGTGCCACCCGGCCATCTTTGGCGCCGCTGGCGCCTCGGCCGATCCAAACAAGGCTGCCCGCCGCAGCCATTGCGTCGAGCATTTCTAGTCGAAATCCTGGTACCCGTGCAGGCAGAATAACAGTGCTTAGGGTAGACCAGGGCAAGGCAAGGTCTTGCAGCTGGCTTAGGGATTCGTAGAGCGCCTGTTGGCCGCCGCGATCAGTGTTCAAGCCTTGCCAGCTGGGTAAGAATAACGCCAGTGTAGGGGTGTCTACTGCAGCGACCTCGTCCCGTAAGCAGGCCAGGTTGCGTCGCTTCAATCGCCGCAGAACCTGTGCATCACACCAATCCAGCTCCGCGCCGCCTGGGCGAATTTCCCCTTTCACCAATACGCCACGCTGCTCCAGCTGAACCAGCAACGGTTCCAGTTGAGCGGGCTGTACGCCCCAGCGCTGAGCAGGCTGTTGGGTAAGGAATGGTCCACGGTGACGGGCATAGCGCCGCACTAACCGTTCCAACGAGTTATCAACTGGGTCCTTAAATCCGTCGGGTAGGTCAACTGAAACGGATGCACCCACAGCATCTCGGTATAGCCCAGCGTCCTCTGCGGCTATCCAGTGTTGTTCATTGTTTATTGCTAGCCGAATCGCTCGGCGCTGGTGCATCAATGAGTCCAGCCAAGGGCCAACCTCGCCGGCAGCGCGCTGCTGCAGTTCGTCCTGGGTCAGTTCTCCCAGTCGCCTCAGCAGATCATGAATGTCGTCCTCGTCCCTTACTTGGTAATCCTCGGTTCGCCGTTGTAACTCGGCTTCGAGCTGCTCCAGTACCTCGCGGTCTATCAAATCGCGCAATTCCGCTTGGCCCAGCAGTTCCCCAAGCAGTGCACGATCGAGGGTCAATGCCTGGGCTTTGCGTTCGGCCAGTGGCGCGTCCTGCTCATACAAATAGGCGGCAACGTAAGCAAACACCAAAGACCGGGCAAAGGGGGATGCTGAGGGGGTATTGATGTCCTCTACAGCGACGTTTTTGCTGGCGATATCCCGCAACAAACGTTTCAACCCAGGAAGGTCAAACACATCAGCCAATGCCTGGCGATAGGTCTCCATCACAATGGGGAAGTTGGGATACTGGCGAACGGACGCCATAAGATTCTGGGACTTCAATCGCTGTGCCCAAAGCGGCGAGCGTTGTCCGGGTCGGTTGCGCCGCAGTAGTAGTGAGCGCACGGCATTTTCTCGAAACAGGCCGGCAAACAGTGCGCTGCTTGCCAATTGAGAGGTGATTAATTCCTCCACCTCGTCAGCATTGGGAATCAGGGCATCCAAGGCGGGCAGTTCGTCGCAGTCGGCCAGCCGCAGCACAATGCCATCGTCGGTGTACATCACCTGCATCTCAAACCCGGCCAGCTGTCCCAGTGTGCGTTGCAGCGCCATCGCCCAAGGTGCGTGAATTCGCGCGCCGAAAGGGCTCAAGATGCATACCCGCCAGTCGCCCAGCTCATCGCGAAATTTTTCGATCACGATGGTGCGATCAGTAGGCAGAGCGCCGCTGTGGGCTTTCTGTTCTTGTAAATAGGCTGCCAGGTTGCCCACAGCCATGGTGTCCAACGGGGTGTTGTCAGAAATCCACGCCCGCGCCTTTTTTTCGCCGAAGCGTCCGGCTTTGCGAACGAACTCGCCAATGGCTTGGCCCAACTCGATGGGCCGGCCTGGGCTGTCACCGCGCCAGAAAGGCAGCCTACCGGGCTCACCAGGCGCCGGTGCGACAATCACCCGGTCTCGGGTAATAGCGTTCACTCGCCAGGTGCTGGCACCCAACATGATGTTATCGCCAACCCGGGTCTCAAAGACCATTTCTTCGTCCAGCTCACCGACCCGAGGACCGGTTTCTCCCAGGTGCACAGCATAGGCTCCGCGATCGGCGATGGTGCCGGCGTTCAATCGAGTCGCCATGGCTGCGCCGCGGCGAGGCGATAAAGTATCGTTACTGCGATCCCAGGATAGCAGGGGCCTTAAATCAGCAAAGTCGTTGGACGGATAGTGGCCGGTCAGCATCTCCAGCACACCTTCCAAGGCGGTTTGGGAAAGGTCTTGATAGGACCAGGCGCCGGTCACCAGCGCGGCAATTTCGTTCACTGTCTGGGGCGCCGAGCAACATTGGGCGACGATTTGCTGAGCCAGCACATCCAGTGGATTGACCGGCACCTCGATACCTTCTAACTCGGCGTTTAGCATTCGTTGGGCAACCACCGCGCTTTCTAGCAGATCACCACGAAATTTGGGAAAAATCTTACCGTAACTTTTCTCCCCCACACCATGTCCCGCGCGTCCCACCCGCTGCAGACCGCGAGCCGCCGAACCGGGTGACTCAACCAATACCACCAGGTCTACCGCTCCCATATCGATACCCAACTCCAGAGAGCTGGTGGCGACGATACCGGCAATGGCGCCGCTTTTGAGTCCTTCTTCGATTTCCGAGCGTTTATCGTGTGAAATACTGCCGTGATGGGCGCGGACCAGTTCGGCGTCAGCCAGTTCGTTAAGCTTTTGCGCCAGCCGCTCACAAAGTCCCCGACTATTAACGAATACGATAGTTGAGCGATGGTTGTTTATCGCGCTTAGCAGCTGCGGGTAGATGGCTGGCCAGATGCCGCGCTCCGCCTGGGGTGGTTTGGCCTTGCGGCCAACTAACTCGTCCTCGCGGGAGCGGTCGTTGTTGGGTTTAGGCTGTGCCGGAGGGTTTTGCATATCCGGAACAGGGACGCTAACCACAACATCTATGTTGGGTTTGGCCGAGCAATCGATAATATCGACTTGACGTTGCCCGCCAAGAAATTTCGCCACCGAATTCAGCGGCCGCACTGTGGCTGATAAACCTACTCGCTGAGGTTCTTGAGGGGTCAGGGTGGCCAGACGTTCCAATGACAAGGCAAGATGGGCACCGCGTTTGGTTGGCGCCAACGCATGAATTTCGTCGATGATGACAGTGTCAACGGTTTTTAGGTTTTCTGCTGCCTTGGAGCCTAAGATAAGGAATAGGGACTCTGGGGTAGTGACGAGAATTTGAGCGGGGTTTTTGGCCTGCTGTTGGCGCTCGCGCTGCGGAGTATCGCCAGTGCGTACCGCGATACTGGCAGCGTTGAATGGCTGGTTGAGCTTATCTGCTACCTGGGATATTTCCGTCAGCGGCGCTCGCAAGTTTCGCTCGATGTCATACACCAGAGCTTTCAGGGGAGAGATGTACAACACTCTGATCCCCGGCGTTTGTTGACCACTCTGTTGCCCTAGACGGTCAATCCCTGCCAGAAATGCAGCGAGGGTTTTGCCGCTTCCCGTGGGCGCCACTAAAAGGCAGTGATGGCCGCTTTGTATGGCTTCCCAGCCTTGTTTCTGAATCTCAGTGGGATGGCTGAAATGTTCTGTGAACCATTGTTGGGTGGCCGGGTGAAACTGTTTCATGACGAGACTCATTTGGCTCTCACGATGCTAACAAGGTTTTCGCTTTTCCCATGTTAACCAAGTGTGCTTAATGGTATGAATAGTTGGATCGAATCAGTGCCAAGTGGCACCGTTTTTAGGGGCGAAACAATCGGCGAGCACCCCACCAATTACACAAAAGCCAGTCCCGCGCAGGTCCCCGGCGCTAGCATCAATGAGGTGTTTCGAAACGGCTTTGAGTAGACGCCGATTCGCCTTGGCGAGCTTTGCGGCGCCGCTTGTTCGCGACAAATGCTAGCCCTTGGGCGTTTAACTCCAGATCCATGGACATCAGATCCCAATAGGGTTTGCTATCGACAATGCCGGCGTTATCCAACACCTGCTGAAAGTATTGATCGCTGCGGCGACGAATAAACGACTCCAGCTCAGTATCGCCCCGGGGGCTATTGATGGCTTCATGCAGCAGCGAATCGGCGAATTGAAGATGGGAAATCAACTGCTCCGCTCGTTGCTCGATGTCTTGTATTGGGCCGAAATGGGTAGGGTAAATGGTCTCAGGTTTTAGCTTACGCAATCGCGTTACAGCGTCGATTGCCAGCGGGCCGTCGAAATCGGTTGGGCTGGTCGAGGGGTAGCCGAAGGGTCCGGAGGCCTGCAACGCAGGATAATGGACGCCGAAAGCATCGCCGGAAAATACGCTGTTGCTGGCGCTGTCATGAATGCAAAAGTGGTGATTGGCGTGTCCGCGGGTGTAAATGAACGTCAGTTCCCGGTTGCCAAACTCCAAGACCTCACCGTCCTCCATGATTCGCACTCTAGCCTTGGGCACTGGCTCTATTACTCCATACAACTTCTCAAATGCCTTGGCGCCGTAAACTGATTGAGCACTGGCCACTAACCGCGCTGGGTCGATGACATGTGGGGCGGCTCTGTTGTGGGCTAATACAGTGGCGTTAGGACAGGCTTTTAGCAGGGCTGAGGTACCACCCGCGTGATCCAGGTGAACATGGGTGATGATCAAATAGGACACCTGTTCAGGGGTCAACCCCTGTTCTGCCAGGGCCTCGAGTAAGCTTGGCACGGACAAAGCGGTGTTGTTATCCACAAATGCCACCTGATCACCCTCAACCATTAGGTAAGCGGCGGCGGCAAGGGGTGTTTCTGCATAATGGCAGTCAATGGTTATGATCTTTTGCATAGGCCACACTTTCACGGCCAAGCCAGAAAAAATCAATGGTCAGGTCGCCTTTGCTGGATGCTAAGGCTCCAATCCTTTACCATTCACCCTGTTCAATTTAATCAAAGAAGCCTTCGAAATGACGCCATCAGCCCGCAACGTACTCTGGATCACCGGTCTTGCCCTGCTGATGTTGATCACCCGGGGGGAATTGCTTTCCTCTATCGTGCCAATGCAGCTACATGACGCCTCCTGGGCGGCATTCCTGTTGGCCGGTGCAGTACTTCGCAAACCCATGTATCTCTTGATGTTGGCGCTGCTGGCGGTGGGTTTGGACTTCGGTGCACTGTGTGCTGGGTCATTCGCTGTTGGCCAATGTCTGAAGCCGTCCTATCCTGTCTTGATGGGGTCATGGGTGTTGCTCTGGGCTGCTGGACGAATGCTTACGACCAGCCAGCTCAAAAGCCCGGTTATTGGCAGAAATCTGCTGATTGTGGCCGGTGCAGGCACCGCAGCATATCTATTAACCAGCGGTGCGTTTTACCTCTGGTCAGGTCTTTATGACGGTTGGACCTTAGGTCAATACACCACCATGTCTTCGGCCTATTTCTTGATGGCCCTAGGCACCACTGTTGGGTACACCGCCGCCGGCCTGGTGATTTGCGCTTTACAGGGATCTTCAGCAGCGTCCAACACTCGCCAAGCAGTCTGAAACTGGCTGAGGTGAGTGTCGGGCTGGCCAAACTGGCCCTGAATTGATCCTGAATTAACCCCTAAATACCACCGAAATTACGTCGGCAGGTCCACGTTGGGAATGACTCGCGGTATGATGCGATGTTCATTAACCATCCAGACCTCATGCCATGGAAACCAGCAACAAAACTGCCCGCGAAATCTTTCAAGACATCAAAGCCAATCCAGCGCGCAAGAAATTTGGCTTTGGCGCTAAAGCGGCGTTAATTAATGTCGATCCGCAAAAAGCTTACACTCGAACCGACCTGTTCAAAACCGCTTACGAGACAGACCCCCGCCAGCTGGAATACGTCAATCAGTTGGCGAAACAATTCCGGGCGTTAAATTGGCCGGTGGTGTGGACCCATGTGGCGTATATGGATTCCGGTGAAGATGCCGGTGTATGGGGTACTCGTACCGACACCGAGGACAGCTTGCAAAACATCAAGTACAACTCTGAGCGATCGGAATTTGACGATCGTCTAGAGATTGATCGCAGCGGCGATGCCATCTATACCAAGCGTATGCCTTCGGCATTTTTTGAAACGCCCCTGCAGTCCCATTTGGTTTGGCACCAAGTTGATACGTTGGTCATTACCGGTGGCTCAACCTCCGGTTGTATCAGGGCCACGGCGGTAGATTCGTTGTCCCGAGGTTATCGAACCATCGTGCCGGAGGAAACCACGGCCGATAAGCACGAGAGCTTCCATTTCGCCAACCTCACAGATCTGCTGATTAAGTACGCGGACGTGGTGGAGGTCAGTGAAGTATTTAGCTGGCTGGACGGGCAGGCGAGATGAAAGAAGATCCCGGTTTCTACGACTACTGGCCTTATGAAAACCGGCCAAAAATCACCTGGCCGGGTGGCGCAAAATTGGCCTTTTGGGTGGCGCCAAATATTGAGTTCTACGAGATCGATCCGCCACCAAACCCCCATCGAAAGCCGTGGCCTCAGGCTCACCCTGCGGTAACTGGGTATTCCATTCGCGACTATGGCAATCGGGTCGGACACGTGCGACAAATGGCGGTGCTGGATAAGTACAACATCCGAGGCTCAATTTCATTGTCCACCGCGCTGTGTGACCACCATCCCGAGATCATCGAGATGTGTAAAGAGCGACAGTGGGAATTTTTTAGCCATGGCATTTACAACACCCGGTACACCTATGGTCTTTCCAGTGAGCAAGAAAAGGCCATCATCCGAGATGGTATGGAATCGATTCACAAACACACGGGGCAGAAGTGTGCCGGCTACCTAGCGCCAGCGCTGTCTCATAGTGAAGAGACCATTGATCTATTTGCTGAGGTGGGCACGGAGCTTTTTGGGGACGACGGTGGGATCTATACCTGCGACTTGTTCCACGACGACCAACCCACGCCCATCCACACCCGTTCTGGCAAGCGTTTTGTCTCGGTGCCTTACTCCCTGGAAATGAACGACACCATTGCCTATGTGGTGCAGAAAATTGAGCCCAGGCGTTACGGACAGCAGTTGAAAGATTGTTTTGACCGCCTGTATCAGGAGGGGCAGCGCAGTGGGACGGTAATGTGCATCCCCACCCACAACTATCAGGTGAGCTGCCCTCACCGGCTCAAAGCATTTGAAGAAGCCCTTGAGTACATCACCGGTCATAGCGATGTGTGGGTCACTACCGGCCGTGAGATCGCGGAATATTATCGCGATCACTGCTTTGATGATGCTGTGGCAGACATTGCACAGCGGGGGGCTGCCTAATGAGCATCGACCCAAGTTATTTAGAATATGCTCAACGCCACTACGGCATGGATCACGACCGTTACGATTGGTCGATGCTCAGCGAGCGTAAACCGGTGGCATGGCCGAAGGGCAAGACCTTGGCCCTGTGGGTTAACGTTAACCTGCAGTTTTATCCGCTAAACCAGCAAGGCAAACCCTTTAAGGTTCCCGGCGGCATGACCATGCCTTATCCGGATTTACGTCACTTCAGCTTGCGCGATTATGGCAATCGGGTCGGGCTTTATCGGGTACTGGGCGCACTGGATCGATTTGGCCTTAAGAACACTCTTACGGTGAATTCTCGACTGCTGGAGCGTACTCCCTACCTAACCGCGTTGATTAAGGATCGCGGCGATGAAGTGTTGGCCCACGGCGAACACATGGATGCGCTGCACTATGGCGGCCAGGATGTGGCGGAGGAAACGGGCCAGATCAACCGCAGTTTAAATGTGCTGCGCGAAGCCACCGGACAGCCGGTAACAGGATGGTTGTCACCGGTACGCTCAGAGTCAGAAAACACCCCAGATTTACTCGCCAATCATGGCATAGAGTATTTTTGCGATTGGGTTAATGACGATATGCCTTATAGGTTTCGCACCTCAAGCAGGTCATTGACCGCTATGCCGTTGCCGCTGGAGATTGAGGATCGGTTTGTGATTATCAATAACCTGCACTCCGAGGCGTCTTGGGCTGAACAGGTTTTAGATTCCGCCGATTTTCTGGAAACAGAAGCATCCGAGCAAGGTGGGCGAATCTTGTCGTTAAACATCCACCCTTGGTTGATGGGGCAACCCCACCGGATCAAACACCTGGAACGGGTGTTGGAAAATTTGAGTGCGCGTTCCAGTGTTTGGAGCGCGGGTGCCGGGGAGATATGTTCCGCTTGGAGCAGCCACCAGGACTAGCAAACCACGCTAGCCCCCGGTCAGTGCACCTTCTGGGCGCAAAAAAAAGCCGGACCCGCCTAAGGCGAGTCCGGCCGAATGTCTCAATGGTCAGCGAGATTTAGCCAACCAAGATGCCGCCGTACTGAACAAAAAACGGTACAAATACCAGCGATAAAATCGCTGACAATTTGATCAAAATGTTCAGAGAAGGACCGGAGGTATCTTTTAACGGGTCGCCGACGGTATCGCCAACAACCGCGGCTTTGTGGTTGTCGGTGCCTTTACCGCCCAGGTTGCCCGCTTCGATGTATTTCTTCGCGTTGTCCCAAGCGCCACCACTATTGGAGGCAGAAATCGCCAGCACACCGCCGCAGACCAGTGAGCCTGCTAGCAATCCTGCAGTGGCTTGAATGCCAAACAAGAAACCGGTCACCAGCGGGGCGCCCATGATCAGAATGCCCGGAGCAATCATTTCCTTAATGGCGGCTTGAGTGGAAATGGCCACGCACTGCTCATAATCTGGATCACCGGTACCTTCCATTATTCCAGGAATGGATTTGAACTGACGGCGTACCTCTTCGATCATCTCATAAGCTGCCGAGCCCACAGATTTCATCGTCATGGCGGTGAACAGAGCCGGTAAAACTGCGCCAATGAACAGGCCAGTGAACACCATCGGGTCAAGCAGGTTGATGCTGCCCAGGAGATCGAACTCCGGTCCGTGTTCTTCTTTTAATAGCAGGTCTGCCCGGGTTAGGAAGGCAGCAAACAGGGCCAGAGAGGTCAGGATGGCTGCGCCGATGGCGAAACCCTTACCCATGGCCGCAGTGGTGTTGCCCGCTGCGTCCAGCACGTCGGTGCGCTGGCGAACGTGTTCTTCCATACCCGCCATCTCGGCAATGCCGCCGGCGTTATCAGCAACCGGGCCGTAGGCGTCAATGGTGAGCGCAATAACCAGGGTTCCCAGCATGCCCAGAGAGGCAATAGCGACGCCGTACATACCGGCAAGAATCCACGGAATGTAAATCGCAGCACCAATGGCAAGGTACGGACCCACGGAGCTTTTGTATCCCAGAGCCAGTCCAAAAATGATGTTGGTGGCGGTGCCGGTTTTGCAAGACTCTGCCACTTCTTTCACCGGACCATACTTGTCTGAGGTGTAGTACTCAGTCAGCAAGCCAACGATCAGGCCAGACACCAGGCCTGTTAGGAAGCACAGGTAAACGCCCATGGAGGTGTAGGTGGCGCCAGAGATAACAAACTCGGCGGGGATCAGCTTCATGGTGACGAAGTACATCACCACCGCCATCAAGACGCTGGAAATGATCAACATACGCTTAAGGGCCGGTCCCACCTGTTCTTCGGTGGATACTCGCACCATCAAGATGGTGATCAAGCTCACCGGAATACCGATGGCCGAAATCACGATGGGGAATAGCAAGGCGTCAACGTTGCCCGCAAACGCGATAGCGCTAATGACCATGGCGGCGCAGGTGCTCTCAGCACAGGAGCCAAACAAATCGGCGCCCATACCGGCAACGTCACCCACGTTGTCACCCACGTTGTCAGCGATCACTGCCGGGTTGCGAGGGTCATCTTCTGGGATGCCGGCTTCCACTTTTCCGACCAAATCAGCACCAACGTCAGCCGCTTTGGTGAAGATACCGCCGCCGACTCGGGCGAACAGGGCGATGGAGGAACCACCCAGACCGAATCCTGCAATCACTTCCATCAGGATATGTGCCGGTAACTGCTCAGGCATAACGTATTTCAGGCCCAGGTAAATCAGCAGCATTCCCAGGGACGCAAGGCTAACCAGCGCAAAACCCATTACCGCGCCGGAACGCAGTGCCAGGTTAAATGCATCAGACAACGACTGGTTGGCGGACACCGTGGTGCGAACGTTACCCGCGGTGGCAATCTTCATGCCGATGTAGCCCGACACAATGGAGATAATCGCGCCGAAGATGAACGCTACCGCTGTATATAGGCCTTCGTTGACGTAGTCAGTATGGTGATCATCAATCAGCAGGCCAATGACGATGGCGAACAAGACCATAAATATGGCCATGAACTTATATTCCTGTTTCAGGAACGCCATGGCCCCAGCAGCAATGGCTGCATGGATTTTCTTCAGCCGACCTTTGGTGCCGTCATCGGTCACGCCCATGTCGATGGCAACTTTGCCCACCGAGGAGGAATAGAAAAACGCCACTGCCAATCCAAAAACCGACAGCGCTAAAATTATTGCTACAGACATGCCCAGTGCTTCTCCAAGTAGTACCTAGAATTCCCGCGCAACACATCCGCGCTGTCCCACTTCCCAAGTTTAAAAACGACCTGGAGACACGATGACAGCGGGTGATTGCTCCCTGATGTATATCGTTGTTTTTGTTTGCGCAATCGTCGGCCAAGTGCGCCACGATCGGCGCCGAATGGTACCACAACAGGGGGTTCTTGGCAGATTTGTCCCACAGGACAGCAAACGGACAATGACAATAATTTGAATAGACCTCAGCGGTGCGGCGCCGCAATCGGGCATACTCTGGATTGGTGGCTGAGAAATCGACATGGAAAAAGCCGTTGTAGCGGCAAAAAAGCCCGAGCTTGTGACCCTGGAAGGTGGAAAAACCTACCATTGGTGTTCCTGTGGGCAAAGTAAAATCCAGCCATTTTGCGACGGATCCCATCGCGGAACGGATTTTGCGCCAGTCAAGGTGCGTCTTCAGGAAAGCGCATCCAAGCTGCTATGCGCCTGCAAACAGACCCGCAATCCGCCCTATTGTGATGGCAGCCACAATAGCTTGGCTGATGGCTATGACGAGGCAAGTCCAGACGAAATCGCCTCCACCCAGCACCTTTCGCTCACCCCAGCCCTGGGCGGCAAAGCCCAGCTGGAGGGCGGCTGCTTTGTGGTGACGCCCGCTGCTGTCAACGCTGATCGAAAAGGTAACTTACTGATTTCCAAGTTAATTGGCGCAGAGCAGGGGGCCAAAGAACTTTCCCTGTTCTATCTTGAGGCTGATCAGGGCCCATCAACTCAGGTGTCATTCTCCAACGGCAGCGCCGCACTATTTGTGCTTTCGGGTTTTGGTCACATCACCATCGCTGGTGAAATGTTCGACATTGCTGAAGGGCAGGCTGCAATGGTTTGTCCAAAGGAAGTCTTGTCCCTTCAGCCCCACGCCGATTCCGGCCCCATTCGTTTGACTGCCACCCTATGCCCCCAGGACGAACAACCCTGTTGGCCGACGGATTCCCATGGGCCAGTGAGTTCGCCATTTGATGTCCGTTATGGGCAACGCATTTTCTCCGTTGATCAAGCCTGTCGACAGGAAATGGCCGATCGGTTTTATCAGGTGTTGGTGGATCGGGATCTGTGCCCCGATGATATGACCCAGTTTTTGGGCGAAGTGCCTCGATCCCGGGCGGCTTTTCATCGCCACCTGTACGAAGAGACCATCACTATTTTGTCCGGGGAAGGGTTTTTGTGGACAGAAAAGGCCAAGGCCGCGGTGGCACCAGGTGACGTGATTTTTCTGCCCCAACGCCAGCTTCACTCACTGGAATGCACCAGTGTCGAGGGCATGAAATTGGTTGGCGTGTTTTATCCAGCGGGCAGCCCGGCGATCAATTACTGATAGCTCTGGCAGCGGATTACTTCCAACCTTGCAGCCAATGTTTCGGGTCTTTCAGGTCTCGCCAGTTAATGGAATAAACGCGCCGGCTTAGCACCGCTTCGAGCTCGCAGACGATAACCCGGCCATCCTCATCAAAGGTCACCGTACAAACCATAAAATGCTTCTGCCGGTCTTTGGGCGAGCTTGCGGTCCATTTACTGTTGAGAAGCTTTTTTGGGTTTATCGCATGCATGGCGCTAACCGGAATCGTTTCGGGAAGATTGACCCAGGGTGAGCCGACCATAACGCTTTGTGTGGAGATGATCCACGGACGCCATGCCCGGATTAAGGGTTTGGAGCATTCCGGGTGTGGGAAATCCGAACTGCTGCGGGCCTTTTGGGGAGTGCGTCGGTCCGCTGAAGATGCGATTATTGAGATGTTGGCCAGGAAGGCCAGGGTAAGCAATAGATTCAGGGGGCGTAGTTATCATGGCATCTGCCTTTGCCGAGCTTCACCGACGTAACGTTTTCCGCGCAGCTGGGGCTTTTCTTGTGGGCGGATGGTTGCTGCTGCAGGTAGCAACTGCGCTCGAGGAGGCTATGGACCTTCCGGTGTGGTTCGACACGGTGGTGGCTGCGGCGCTGCTAATTGCCTTGCCAGTGGTGCTAGTGATCTCGTGGGTTTACGAACTGACCCCTGCTGGCTTACAAAAAACCACCGATATCGATGCCGATCAAAGTATTGCACCCAAAACTGGTAAGCGGCTGGATTTGATCACCCTGGCTGGCGTGTTGGTTGTCATTGGACTGATTGCCTTTGATCGATTTGGGCCTGCGCCAAGCGCGGTCGACCAATCAATAGCTGTCAGCCCAACTACTGACACTGATCAATCCGCAGAACAATCCGCAGCCCCGCTAACCTCACCAGGCACGTTAGCGCCTGGTACAAGCCCTGGTCCAATTGTGGCTGTGGAAAAATCCATTGCAGTTTTACCCTTTGTGGCGATGAGCGAATCCAAAGACGATGAATTTTTCGCTGATGGTTTGTCCGAAGAATTGCTCAACGTGTTGGCCAAAATTAAGGGCTTGAAGGTGGCCGGTCGCACCTCCTCATTTTACTACAAAAATAAAAATGAGGATTTGCGAGAGATCGCTAGCGCCTTAGGCGTTGCCCATATTCTGGAAGGCAGTGTTCGACGTTCAGGGGAAACCCTTAGGGTGACGGCTCAGTTAATCCAAGCGGATGATGGCTTTCATCTGTGGTCTGAAGCCTTTGACCGGTCAGATGGCGATACCTTCGCTATTCAAGACGAAATTGCCAGTAATGTTGCCAACGCCTTGCGAGCAGAACTGATCGGCACCGATCGCTCACCCTCCCCTCCAAGTCGAAACATTGAGGCACAGAACTTTTTCCTGGTGGCTCAGGCCGCTATGGCCCAGAGGGGAATGGCGGATGTTCAACGGGCCCGCCAATTATTTGCCCAAGCTCGTAGCTTGTCTCCTGAGACTCCCCGCTATGCGGCCGGTTATGCCCATGCAGTGGCATTGTTGTATTGGAACCACCGAGCGATTACGGAAGATGAGGCGATTAGGGAGGCCAGCAGCGCAATCAATCAGGCGTTGGAGGCGGATACACCAAGCGCAGATATCCTGGCAATCGCGGGACTAGTGGAAGAGTTGCGGGTACTCACTGTCCGCGACTCAACGGCTAAAGACCGGGCGCTAAAATATTATCAGCAGGCTTTAGACAAAGACTTGGGCAACGTATACGCATTGCAATGGCTGGCGTCCATTTACTTAGATCTCAATGAATACCGCCAATCCGAAATCTATTTTAAAAAAGTCATTGAACTTGATCCGCTCAATATCCTGGCGCTGACCGGCTTAGCGGGTGCCCAGGTGCGTCTGGGCGAAGTGGACAAGGCGCGGCGGCATCTATACAAAGTACAAGCCTTGTTTCCAGACTCCCATCAAGCGCCCCGGTACATTTCAAATTTGGAATTCCTCCAAGGAAATTTGGCCCGCGCCACCTACTGGAATCAACGGGCGGTGGATATCGACTCCAGCCCAATGGAGTTTTACACCATGATTCTAGGTTATTTGATGTTGGGTGAGACCACATTGGCCATGGAACAGGTGAAACAATTGCACGCTGCAAGAAGTGACATTGATATGACTGGGTTGATTACGGCCCGAATAAACCAAGATTACGCCCAGGTGGCGGTTGAGGCCGATCATATTTTTGTCCAAACCGGCGGAACCGTGTTTGCCGGTATCAGTGCGCTGGCTCATGCAATGTTGGCTCAGTACGGCGATGCGATTCGAATTCTTGAACGTCAGTATCCGTCGCTTAAAGGTAAGCAGCTTGAGTATTTAGACGATACCGATATGAGGCCGGCTGCGTTGCTGGTGTACTGTTATCAACAGATCGGCGACCTGGATTCAGCCAATCGACTGGCGGATCTTTTATTGTCCTCCGAACATCTTGCTGAGTCCGGACTTGCGGCCATACCGTCCAATCGATTGACCCTTGCTGAGCTATTGACGATCAGAGGTGATTTCAGCGCAGCGCTGGCTGAGTTGAATAAGCGTTCAGAGATGGGCCTCAACTACAACTGGAATGATCTAGCCATCCCCATGGCTGACAATCCCATTCTACAATCTCTGCGTGACGAACCTCAGTTCGCGCAGTTTATTGTCCGTGAGAAGCGCGCAATTGCCGAGCAGGCGGAATTATTGAGATCTGGGGCGACAGCAAAGGCCGTTAAGGCGGATGTTGAGGAAGCAGGATTTACTCTGGCGCCTAAAGGATAATGCCAAAGAGCGAACTTCGTGGCTGACCATTAAGACTTTATACGGTCCTCATTAGCGGCTATACCGGAAGCGTTTTCCAATTCTTCAAGTGGCTGGTGACCCGGGGCGTGTGAGCTAGGCATGACCAGGACACAATGGCCCACTTAAACCCTGACTCAATGGGCAGGGACTGGTGGCTAAAAAGGTGGTTGGAGGGGAAGAAAACTAAGTCCCCCGCCTGCGGTGTGTAGGTGAAGTTCAAAACATCGAACTGTAACTGGCCACCTTGGTAGTTATCATTTAAGTAAATTAGCAGGCTCACATCCCGGTCTCGAATCCGATACCAGCGCTGGGCTTGGTCATCGAATTGCTCACCGTCGCAATGCAATATGTACTTACCTCCCGGTGGATAGCGCAGGATGTAGGGGGGCTCGAAGCGCTGTGCCGGCGAACCGAAGCGACTGCCTACCTGTTGGGTTAGAGCCTGGCGCATCATGTCTTGCATTACCGACTCGCGTTTGCCCATATTCACCGCTTGGGTGACTCGGCCAGGGTCTCGAATCTGGACATTTTTTTCCGCCGTGGATTGCTTTGCGTCAACCATCATCAGCCACTGACGTTCCTGCTTCTGAGCAAAACGCAGTAGTTTGTTGCGCTGGGCGGCAGGGACAAAATCATGCACTACATGAAACTGAGCCGGGTAGGGGCGGTCGTCAGCTGGGTTGCCACAGCACTGCTGGAAACTCTTGCTATTGCCGCAATAACAAGGATCTTCCGGTTTTGGGCGTAGGCTAGGGATGTAGTGTTTGGGTTGTTGGTTCATTGCGGTGCAAAAGGCCGGGGTGGACACAGTATAAAGTCTATTGGCGATCACTTCGCCGCAAGGCTGTCGATCACAAATCACCTCAAGGGTGATGGCTAGTGTTAATCGTTAGGGACGCCATTGAGCATAGGCTTTGCGCAGTTCTCGTTTCAGCACTTTGCCATTGGGATTGCGGGGGAGTTCGTCAACTTGAATCACTGCCGCCACCCGCTGCTGTTTACCCAGGCGCTGATTAATCCATTGGCAAATCTCAAGCTCATCAATGGATTGGCTAGAAACCACCACGGCCAGCGGCGTTTCGCCCCAGGTATCACTGGGAACGCCAATCACAGCGCACTCGCTAATCTGGCCGTGTTGTGCAATCACCGCTTCAATATCGGCGGGGAACACGTTTTGTCCGCCAGATAAAATCAGGTCTTTTTTGCGATCAACCAGGTATACAAAACCGTCCTCGTCCAGTTTTCCGATATCGCCGGTGCGCAGCCACTTTTTACCCTCGCTGTCGATCCAGGTGGATTCTTGATTAGCCTCAGGCCGGCGGTGGTATCCGCTCATCAGCAAGGGCCCACGGCCAACGATTTCGCCGCTTTCACCCGGTGGGCAAACTCTGTTGTTGTCGCCCAGAATCTGGATCTGCTGGCCTGGGCACGGTAAACCTACCGAACGGATTTTTTGGTCCATATTTTCCGGCGCCAAAATCGTCGCCAGACCTTCAGTGAGGCCGTAAAGCTCCATAAATGCGCTGCCGAAACCATCAACAATTCGCCGTTTGCTGGCTTCGGGCAGCGGTGAGCCACAACACATCAGGCTTTGCAGTCTAGTGAGCTTGGTATCGCCAAAATTGGGATGATCTAGCATCCGTTGTAGTTGCACAGGCACCACCGTTGAATGGGTAATACCTAATTGCTCCACCTGATCCAGGAAATTGCCGGCGTCAAACGTTGGCATCACCGCCAATGTACCGCCTGCCAAAATAGTTGCCAGCATCGCAACCCAACTGATGTTGGAGTAAAGGCCTAAAGAAACCAGGGTACGGCAATTACCGTGGTAACGAAGGCCAATGGCCATGTCATAGGCCCAGGCGGCCCGACAGCGGTGAGAATGCACAATACCTTTGGGCAGTCCGGTTGTGCCGGAGCTATAAATGATGTTGCAGGGCGACTGGGGACTGAGTTCAACGGCAGGTGCCAGCGGACTCGCAGCATCCCGCCAGGGCTCATAGGGGTGCCACCCAGACAATGGCGCGCCGGTGCAAACAAAATGGTTTGCCGTGGTGAGTTGGTCCCGGTGAGTCTCAACGCGATCTAAATGATCAGTGGTCACTATGACGGCTTCCGACTGGCTGTCGTTGATCATGGTTGCAACGGATTGGTCGCTGATTGATACGTTCAGTGGTACGGCAACGCAGCCGGCCCGAATCACTCCAAACATGGATTCAACCATGGCCTGCCCGTTGGTCATTAATAACGCAACCGACTGCCCAGGCCTCAGCCCTAGACTGAGCAGAGCGTTCGCCACCCTCGCTGTGGCTTGGTCAAATTCCCGCCAGTTTTGGGTCTTCCCATCGGCTATCAGAGCGGCACTATCCGCCCGGTATCGCCCATTGTTGGCAATCATTTGAGGCAGAAGTAGGGGGCGGGGGTCGAACCAGGACATGAGGTGGTTTTTCTCGGCCAATGGCGACGAAGGGACGTGGCAGACTATTTTACCGTTAGATGAAAAACAAGTTTCTGGATGTTAGTAACGGCTGAGGTGCTAAGCAGAAATTAATCGGCGTTTTGGCCTAAATCCAAGAGCGGCTTATTGCGCCATTTTACTCAACGTCCCCGGCTACAAAACGCTCTTAGTGTCCCATTGAGGTAGGCGCCAGTTTACCGATCAGCTTATGGTCGCCGCGGGGGTTCGATGGCCACCTCGCACAAAGCTTGCAGCTCGGGTAGCTTCGGTACGACCAACCGGTAGTGGAGGGTAAACCCCAGCGCCATGCAGATCGCCAGCAAGACGCCGCCGATATGGGGTAAGTAACGGGCCACAGTGGCCCGGGTAGGAATGGTCTCAAGTTTTACCGGCTGGGTGTTTCGCAGCACTAGCGCATTGGGTGGTGGTAGCTGTCCAGAGCGCGTTACCCGGGACCAGTAACGGGCTGCGGCAAAGCTCACCAACAACACACCAAGGCCAGCGCAGGCGGTCACCGTTAGTAACAGAGCGCTAAGGCCGTTGGTGCCTAACCAGCGATCGCAGGCGGCCACCGGCACATAGTCTTCAACGGCGGGAACCAACCAAAAATGCCCACCCAGCGCCAGCGCAACAAGGGCTAACAGTAGAGTAAAAGCGACTCTGGGTCTGCCCGGTATCGTTGCCGCTTGGTCGTTCATCCAACCCACACCATCAGCATCAAAGGTCTACCTCAATAACGCCATCGGCGGCTGCGGCTCTGGACTGGCAAAGAATAATGGACTCTTTGCGCTGGTCGTTGGACAACACAAAATCTCGGTGTTCTACCTCGCCGGCTAGCAGACCACAACGGCATACACCGCAGATCCCATCACTGCATTTGACGTCGACTGACACACCCGCTGATGCCAGCGCGTCAGTGGCACTCTGATCGGCGCGAACTGGGATGTCCCGGGCCGAACGGGCGAGGCGCAAGACAAAATCGTGATTTTTGTACTCCGGGGTTTCGGGTACCGAAAAATACTCACGCCGCATGGCGTTGTCCGGCCAGTTGTTGTTGGCGCCAGCGTCCAGGACCGCGGACATGAAGCCATCGGGGCCGCAGGTGTATAGGTAGTGCCCCGTTTGGTAATTACCCAACAGCTTTTCTAAGTTGGCTCGGCCGCCTTCCGCTGAAATATGTAGCGATACCCGGTCTTTCCAGGGGGCGTTTAGCAAGTCGTCGATAAATGCTGCGCTGGATCTTGAGCGAAAGCAATAATGCAACGCAAAGTCCTGATTGTTGCGGTGCAGTTCATGCGCCATGGCTATCAGAGGCGTCACGCCAATACCGCCGCCCATCAAGAGGGTTTTTGTCGCCCCCTCAACCAGAGGAAAATGGTTAATGGGTCGGGACACAAAGACCTTACGGCCCTCAGTAAAGATGCGGTGCAAAAGTTGGGATCCACCGCGCCCCTCAGGCTCTTTGAGTACACCAATCTGGTACCGACTGCGATCTGCCGGGTCGGACGATAGGCTGTACTGCCTCAGATATTCTGGCGCGACCACCACATCTAGGTGTGCGCCTGCCTCAAACGCGGGCAATGGTGAGCCATCCAGTGATTGAAAGTCGTAACGGCTGACGCTGTCACCGTCTTTGTGCACTTGGGCAATCTTCACTCGGAGCACCGGCGACTGGGTTTGATCAAAATCCGGGTATTTATGGGCGAGGTCTTCCTCGTCACCGGATTCAAGTCGCTGTTGATATTCCTCCGCGCTGATGAGTTCCTGGTATGCGGCAATACCCGCTTCCCGATCCATGGGGTAAGGAAAAGGATAGGGGGGCGGTGCCAGGTTAGCCGGATAAACGGCCAGGGTTTGGTCCTCAAATTTCACGTCCAAGTCCGGCTGCAGGTCCCGTGTGCTGCTTCCGTTGGCAGTCATCGTGTAGGGGCCATCGTCAACCATCTCTAAATCCCACCACCACTTTTTAACCGGGTTGATGCCCCCTTTGCCCAGTTTGTCATCCAGTTTGGCCAGTGATTTGGCCATCTTCGGCAGATGACTGGCAGCCCATCGAAAAGGCGCTTCGGCAAATAGCCCCTCCAAATTCCAGGGGCAGGTTTTCATACAGCGCCCGCACATCGCCCCCTGTTTCTGATTGATCCGGTACTGGGTGCACTTTTGACTGTCTGACTTCCAAATTTCATAGCCATTGAACATCTTCTTTGGGCCTGCCGTAATTGCGCCGGAGGGGCACTCCCGGGCACACTTATTACAGTTATTGCAGAAATTTTGCAGGCCAAAATCGATGGGCTGACTGTGGGTTAAGGGCATGTCAGTGGTGATGACGCCAGATTTTAGTCTGGGCCCAAGAAACGGATTGAGAATGACCTCACCAATTCGGCTGACCTCGCCTAGCCCAGCCAGCAATAGCAATGGCGGCTGAAGCACCTCACCATCGATGACGGTATGGCTGCGAGCGCTGTAGCCGAGGCGGCGAATTTGTTCGGCCACGATGCCGCCTAACAGAGAAAACCGCAGATATGCCCGCATAGATTGGGAGCAGGCGATCCAGTCATCGCCGGCAGCGCCTTCCATGGTTTCATGACCCTGGTCGATAATTACCGAAATGGCATTTTTGTGATAGGGCGTTATTTCCTCACCGAGCGCGTTATGAGAGTAATAGGCCCAGTCAGGGCAGCGGGAAATTCCAACCGCGTCAGCGCCCAGGAAATACAGCGCGCCGTGGACATTGTCTGCATTGATTTTTGCATCCCTTGCCGTTTTCGAAGGCTCCGGCGCCACCTCACCATCCTGCAGCAAAACGAAGGCCGCCAAAGCCCAGCGAGGGCCAAAGCTGGTGGGGCTTTTGCGCACGTAGTTGCCATTGCGTGCGCCATCCTGGACCTGTTTTCCCATATCGCCAAAGATTGCCCTGGCAAACATATCGGTGCGTTTGGGAACCCGCGGAATACGCGCCTCGTCCATAAAGGTTGTGGGCTTTTCCACCCGTTTTGAGCGCTCAAAGGGAAACGCCCCGTCAACAAACCGGCGTTTGCGGTAGGGCTCAGCATTTAAGGCATTTTTGGCATGTCCTTTGCCCACCCACCAGCCAGGGCCGTGGCTATCCATACGCTCTTTGACGCCCTGTTGTTGTCGAGGCTTAAGCGGTTGATCTGGGTGCATTTCGAAAAGGGTTGTGATGGCACCGACCGCAAACCGGGTGCCGGTGTAGGGGTTGCTAATCACTGGGCCCGATGGGGACTCAATCACCTCGCCAAGTCCAGCGGCCACCGTCAATTTATTCAGATCGACATCGCTGCACGATCCGCTGTGACTGCGCGCTTCGTAACCTAGCAACCTGAGATAGTTGGACAGCACGACGGTGGTCTCCGATGCGCGCACGCAGGCGCGATGGACCTGGGTATCGACAAACCAATCGGTGCCTGGCTCTGAGGGTTTAGGGTCCCTGGGAAATTGATACAGCACCACCAGCGCATGCGTATGGTGAGTCACCAATGTGGGGGGCGCTTCCATGGTCTCGCGTAGTTCGGCCATCACCACATCAATGCCCGATGCCAGGGTTGCGGTTTGTTGAGTTTTTAGGTCCTCGGCAAGCTGATCAATGTCTGGGTTTGTCACCGGCGATGTCAGAAACATGTCTGACGTCAGCTCACAGATGCCCACCTGAGAGGCATCGTGGTAATAAGCAAAAGATTTCAGATGCTCACTGCGTTCAGGAAGGTCTGTGGGGATTTGGCCTCGCTCTTTTTTCACCATTCCATCGCGGATAGCGTCCAGCATGGCAGCGTAGGAGCCCATGGCATTAACCAGCGATTCTGGGTTTGTTTCGTCCCTATAGCGAATCGCGCCCATGGTCGGCACCTTAGACAGGTCGATAGGGCCAGAGCATCTCGGCAGCCGCTCCAGCGGGAACGGCCCCAAGTGCACAGGACGATCTTTGTAGGAAAATAATCTCACAGACTCCCTCGTGTTCTACGCCTTATACCTACCGCCATAGGGCGAAGGTTACACCGTCCAGACTCAGTCCGTTAACTAGCAGCCCAAACTGACGGGTAGGGCAGTGGTTTTTATCTGCCCGTAGGGGTAATGTCAGGGGCATAATTGCCAGACTTGAGACCCTCGCCACGCTATGAAAATCACCATTGACGATGCTTTTCGCCATTTTGTCGAAGAAGAGCTTTTATCCGGTTTGCCCATAAATTCTGCGGATTTCTGGCGGGACTTGGATCAACTCGTGCATAAACTGTCGCCGGAGAACCGCCGGCTGCTATCGGTTAGAAACGAGATGCAAAACGCATTGGATGACTATCAGCGAAGGCAAGACGCTGCCAACTGGGATTCAGGCCAGTATCGGGAGTTTCTGCAAAACCTGGGTTATCTCGAAGCCCCCGCGCCGCCGTTCGCCATCGATACCGCAAATGTGGACGACGAAATTGCCAGTGTGGCGGGTCCTCAGCTGGTGGTGCCAGTTAACAATGCCCGCTTTGCGCTGAATGCCGCCAATGCTCGCTGGGGTAGCCTTTATGATGCGCTTTATGGCACCAATGTGATCGGAGAAGATGGCGGGCGCCAGCGTGCAGGTGCCTACAATCCCATTCGCGGTGCCAGCGTGGTGGAAAGGGCGGCCCAGTTTCTTGATCAGGCGGTGCCACTGGTGAGCGGGCAACACGGGGATGTTACCGACTACCAACTCACCGAAGGCAGTGCAGACAACGCTTTGAGTGTAACGCTGAAAAATGGCGAGCAGACTCATTTGGCTGACCCAGAGGCTTACCTGGGCAGTCGGCGCGAGGGCACGCAACGGGTGTTGTTGTTGAAAAATAACGGGCTGCATATCGAGATTGTTATCGACCCGTCCCATCCAATCGGACAAGCGTCGCCGGCAGGGGTGGCCGATATTATTTTGGAATCGGCAATTTCTACCATTGCCGATTGCGAAGACTCTGTGGCTGCGGTGGATGCACAAGACAAGATTGAGGTGTATCGCAACTGGCTGGGCTTGATGCGCGGCAACCTCACCGTCAAATTCGCCCGCGGCGGTAAGACCGTAGATCGCGCCATGGCGGAAGATCGAACATACCAAACCCCTGCAGGCCATGAGCTCAACCTTCCCGGCCGAAGTTTATTGCTAGTGCGCAATGTGGGTCACCTGATGACCACGGATGCGGTGCTAGACGCTGAGGGCAATGAAGTATTTGAAGGCATTTTGGATGCGGTGATTACCGCAACCTGTGCGCTATATGACCTTAAGGGCCTGGGCTCTAGACGCAACAGTCGTTGCGGCAGCGTTTATATCGTAAAACCCAAAATGCACGGATCTGCCGAAGCCAGGTTTGCCGATCAGCTATTCGCTGCGGTTGAGGATATGCTTGGATTGGATCGTCATACCTTGAAAATTGGGGTGATGGATGAGGAACGCCGCACCAGCGTCAACCTGGCCCAGTGCATAGCCGCGGTGAAGCACCGCTTGGTTTTTATCAACACCGGCTTTCTTGATCGCACCGGTGATGAAATACACACCTCATTAGTGGCAGGCCCAATGCTGCCAAAAGATCAAATTAAGACCCAGGCATGGATCAGTGCCTACGAAGATCAAAATGTGGATATCGGTATCGCCTGTGGTTTACCTGGGCGAGCTCAGATTGGCAAAGGTATGTGGGCTAAGCCTGACGAAATGTTGCAGATGGTCAATACTAAGCAGGAGCACCCGATGGCTGGCGCCAACTGCGCCTGGGTTCCCTCTCCAACGGCGGCGACCCTGCATGCCATGCATTATCACCAAGTCCAAGTCAGTGCCCGTCAACAAACCCTGAAGCAACGCCAACAAGCGAGTCTGGAGGACATTCTTAAGCCGCCCTTTGGTGATCCTTCGACCTTGTCAGCGGCCGACATTCAACAAGAGTTGGATAACAACGCCCAGGGTATTTTGGGTTACGTGGTGCGCTGGATAGACCAAGGGGTGGGCTGTTCTAAAGTGCCCGATATTCATAATGTTGGGTTGATGGAAGACAGGGCCACTTTGCGTATTTCCAGTCAACATATTGCCAATTGGCTGCACCACGGAGTGTGCGAAGAAGCTCAGGTGCGTGAGACTTTTGAACGAATGGCGACGGTGGTTGATGAGCAGAACATCAACGATCCTGATTACCTGCCCATGGCTCCGAGTTTTGACGGTGTGGCCTTTGAGGCTGCACTGGCATTGGCCCTCGATGGGGCTCGCCAGCCCAGCGGTTATACCGAACCATTGCTGCATGCGTTTCGTCGGCAGAAAAAGGCCCAGCTCGCCTCAGTTTAGTCTCGGATTAGCCGCAGCCTTGCGTACAGCTAGGGAAGGCTCACGAACTTTGCACCGCCAACGTTCTGAAACCGGCCCGGTGTGCAGGTCAGAATAATGATCTGACATTTCCTACCCGCCGCGGCAATGGCTGCGCCTAGAGTTTTGAGCCGCTGAGGGTCGGAAAACCCGAGGGCGTCGTCAATGATCAAAGGCACGCCTTCATGGCGTGAAACCAGTTGGGCCGCAGCAAGCCGTCCCAGCAGACTCAGCTGTTCTTGTGCGCCAATACTCAGCGAGCTTATAGGAAGGGTTTTTCCATCCAAGGCCCGCTCACTGATCTGCCAGTTTTCGTCCACCTGGACAGCAAAACCGGGTCCAAAAACGATTCGCCCTAGTTGCTCAACCGCCTGTTTGAGTGGTTCGATATATGCCTGTCGTGTGGCATTACGAGACTGATTGAGGGTCTCCCAAAGCAATTGCGCTGCCGCTGCCCGGCGCTGCAATGCGCTGACCTCGGCTTCTTGTTGTTGTTCTTCCCGCTTGGCAGACTCAAAAGTCTCGAAGCGACCATCAGCCCGAGCGGTCACCAGGCGGTCATTGGCCACCGCCAATGCCTGTTCACTTTGGGCCAGTTGCTTGCGGGTTTGGGCCAGCACCGCCTTGGCGTTCTTTTCAAGGGATTGCACTGTATTCAAGGACTGGGCATCAATATCGGCTTCCAGTTCCGAGACTCTGCGTTGTCTTGTTTGTTTTTCCGTTGTTGCCTGCTTGAGTCGGCCTGCAAGGGCCGCGTCGGATTCCCCTGAGCGTTGTTCATCCAACGCTTTTCGGGCGCTGCTGAGCAGGGCCTGTTTGACTTCCACCTGTTGTAGCGTCTTTGCATGGTTACGCTGCGCTTGCTGTCTATCTTGATCTGCAGCCGCGAGGCGAGCATTGAGCGTTTCTAGCGTCTCCTCACACTCATCACGGGCTCGCTTAGCCGTCTGCGCTTCGTCTTGCGCTTTTTCCAGTGTGGTGGGCATGTCCGAGTCCGATTGCCGGTTGGCTGAGTAGTGATCAATTTCCCGTTGGTTTGCGCCAATCTGTTGACTCAGTTTCGTCAGGCTCTCATGGCCTGACAGGTTTTGTTCCTGAGCCTTGAGTTGGGCGATATTGTTCTGCAAATTTTGCCGTTGAGCGCTGGCGGCGGCAGCCTGGGCCGCGGTCTCCACAGAACATAGGCGCTGTAGCTCCTGGAGCCGATTTTCGGCATCCATAAACTGACGTTCTATGTCTTTAGACCTTGCTGGTGGTTCGATAGTAATTCTTGCCAGGTCTGGGAATTCGATGCTCAATGTATGGCTGATAAACTGAGATTGTTGTTCCCCTTGCTTAAGGTCAACGGGCTCGCCATCGATGGCGATTGATGTATTGGTAAGGGCCTGTAGGCGAATTTTTGATGCAGCGGTATCCAGCTGGCCGCGGGCAATCTGATAATCCAGTTCCGCTTGTTGAAATGCCTGGGCTAGCGTGTCGGTGACTACCTGTTGGCTCAACTCCTCTGATGCCAGCGCCAGTTTTTCCGCAATGCTCTGCAGTTGCAACTGGCGTTTTTCAGCCGAGGTTTGCTGTCTTAACGTTTCAAGATGGGCGCAGTCAGCCTCGGCGAGCTTTACCCGCTCACGGGCTTGCTTTAACGCGTCGGTGCATTGGCTGACTTGCTGTCGCAATTGCTCAAAGCGCTCGATCAAGGGGGCAATAGCCTCATGCTGGGGCTGCAGCGTCTGCTGCTTGGCTTCAAGCTCTTGAGCCAATTCACGCAAATCGTCTGTAGACCGGCGCCGATCATCCATCTGAGTCTGAAGTTGTTGCGCCAATTGTGCGGCCGGCGCAAGTAACGACCGTTCATTGTCCAACAACTGCTGTTTGCCTTGGGCCGCGCGCAATTGTTGTTCGCACTGGGCATGGTCTTGAATCTGTTCGGGCAATAGGCTTCGCAGTCTATCCACTTCTTGCTGGTGGATTGCCTGCTGTGCAATTTGATCATCAAGCTCGGCCAGTCGTTGGCTAGCAGCGCTAAGCTCCGCCCGAGCCGTGTCTAAGCCATCGAGGGTCTTCTGATGTCGCACTTTTCCGGTCTTAAGGGAAAAATACTGCTCATACTCTGCCTGCACGCGGGCAAATAGATCCAGGTTTTCATCACCTTGGCCGCTGCTTCCCGCCGCCTCATCCAGTGCCTTTAGTAGATGGCTGGATGTGTTGAGTTGGGCCGCTTCCGGTGCAATGCCCTGCTCAATTAGCAGTGCTCGCCAGAGCGCCATGTCGACACTTTCTGAGAGCAGTTCTAGGACCTTCTCATGGGCCTGTCTGCCGGTGAACTGGCGCGCGTTCGGGGCTGAAATTTCCAGCAATGTCGCAGGGGTTTTGTTGAACGTTTTACTGTAGCCAAAGCGATAGGGCCCCGCGCTGATCTCAGCGGACACCTCACTGCCCACATCCTTATCTACAGGCTTGATCCCTTGAATGGTTTTCTTGCGCGATGAGTCCATATCACTAAACAGGGTGAGTAGGCCTTCCACCAGGGACGATTTTCCCGCTTCGTTGGGACCTTCGATGATCGTCACGCCGTCATCAAACGAGATGTTGGATTCAACCACGCCACGCCAGTGACGCAAACTCAACCGGTGAATTTTCATGCGGGGTCGTTGCCGGCGTTCAAACGAAAAAACAAGCGCAATGCATCCTGAGCTTGTTGCGCTGTATCCGGATCGCTGTGTTGGCTTTGCCGAAGTAAGATATCCCAGGACTGCTTTGCATAACCGGCCAGTGCAACGCTGTTGTGATCCAGTTGATCCGGCACAACGGCCAAATCGGAGGTGCGCTGACGTTGCTTCAGACTGGCAAACACCGACGCCTGCTCATCCATCAGTGCATCAAGTCTTGCCCGAGTTTGCAGATTGACTGAGCCGCGGAAGCCGACTTTGACAACGCAGGTTTCTTTGCCAGGTAGTTGTTTGAGCCAGTTCTCAAATTGATTGAGGTCCTCAGTGCCATTGATTTCCACGTCATGGCTGATGAAATTCCAATGACCGGATTTTAGTCCTTTGACCTCACAGGAGTGGTCGGCGTTGAGGTCCACAAGAAGGCACTGGTTTGGGTCGGTTTCGTCAAATGCCGTCGCCACTGGGGCGCCGCTGTAATGCACTCGCCCGGTATTGCCAACGGCGGTTAAAGAATGTCGATCACCCAATGCAAGGTAATGTATTTTGCCCTGCGCAATGGCCTGCTCTGCTGCTGATAAGCTAATGGTTTCCGGTCGATCCGGGTCAGGAGACAAGGTGTCTACTTGGCCGTGGCAAACTCCAATACGCGTAATGTCCTGGGATGGCTCAAGGGCGTTGGTCATCTCGGCACATAAATCGTGGGTAGGGCGTTTGGTGAACCAGGGCGCTCCCACTATTTCTACCCCCTGGCAACCCGGCACCGGCACCGGCCTTTGATCCCCCAAGACAACAATAGTTTTTGCTGCTGTGCGGAAATGCTCGGTGGAATAAATGGACGCCCCATCCAATGGGTCATGATTTCCGGGCAACAAAAACACTGGCACCGGAAACGCTGCCAGAGCATCCATGGTTCGCAGCAGGGTCTGGCGACTGATCTGGTTAGATTCGAATACATCGCCAGCGACAACCATAAACTGGGCATGGTGCTCTTCAGCCAAGCGGGCGAGATTGGCGATTGCGTCAATTCGAGCCTGGCTAAAGCGAGCTGATGCCTCATGGCTTAGGAAAGCTCGAGTCATACCCAGCTGCCAATCTGAGGTATGAATAAAGCGAGTCATGGTTGCTGGCTGTGTCACCGAACTATTGTATCGCTTTGGATTCTCAAGACCTAAGAATCGATCGTTGCAGTGAGGTCAAAAGCGCCGTTGCAACGTATGATAGCCAAGATGTCGATTTATCAGTTTGATTCATTTACCTATGACCCTGGGAGCTACCGGCTCAGCAATGCTGTGGGTAATGTCGCGCTGGAACCCAAAGTCGCTGAGTTACTCACGCTGTTGATTCGAGAACGTCAGCGTGTGGTTAGTCGCGCCGAGATCTTTGATTTCTTGTGGCCCAATCAAGTGGTTGGTGATGCCGCTTTGTCTCGTTTGCTTTACGAACTACGCAAGGCGTTAGGTGACAATGCGGTGAATCCGCGATTTATTCGGACTGTGCCCCGTCGAGGGGTCCAGTTTATTGCGGCACTGGAACAGGCCGATGGCGAAGCGGGACAGCCTCAGGCCGCAGTCCCGGAGCCTCCAAGAGCCCAAGCCAAAACCCAAGCTCATATCCAGGTCATGGGCTTGCCCATATGGCTTATCGGCGTGCTTGGCGTCATTGCGTTGTGGGGCGTTTGGCAGGCAATTGGGCCCAAGAGTGCAGATTCGTTATCTCCAGGAACTCGCCAAGTAGAGGCAAGAGTCGCTGTTTTGACTGGCGTTGCCGCTGGTGCCAGCAGTGAGGCTGGCATGGTGATGGTCTCGGTCAGCGATCTATTGGGCAATCGCTTGGCGGCGTTGCCGGGGGTAGAGGTTCGGTCCCCGCAGTACGTGGAAGCCACATCCACCCAGGTATCGAGCATCGAGGTGTTTGCAGACCAAAGTCAGGTCGATTATGTCATCAGTTTAAACGTGGCACCGGCATCCAGTGACCAGTGGGTTCGATTGCAGGGCGAACTCATTCAGATGCGCGGAGCCAAAGAACCCCTGCGAACGCCACTAGGGCGCATTGAGCTTCCCAAACCGGCCAGTGACGCCGACCTCAAACCTTTTTTGGCGGCTCGAGATCAGCTTGTGCAGAAAGTGGCTGATGAAATTGGCGTGCTAGTTGGCGGGGAGCTGTCCGGCAGTGAGCCTCGCAGTCTGGAAGCTTGGCGGCTCTACCTTCAAGGCAAAGCGCAGCTTACGACACTGGCCTGTGATACCACCGGCACCGCCGGATTGACCCAACGGGCGGTGGAACTTGATCCTGATTTTGCGGCCGGATGGATATTGCTGGGGTTTGCCTACTATAACCAGATCTGGGCCTGCGGGGCCGGCCGGGAGACCGGGTTAAAGGTACTAGCCGCGGTCCGCAAGGCAAGAGAGCTGGACCCTCTCATTCACGGCTCAGAGTTGCTGGAAGCCTCCGTACTAACGGAGTTGGGCAGGGCGTCGGAAGCTGAGCAACTGGTTAGAGCCAGTTTGCGCCAGCGGCCCACCAATGCGGTTTTGATGGCTACCCTCAGCTATGTGCTTACCTTTACGGGTGATCTGGCAGAGTCAGCGGACCTCATAAAAGC
>CAZLJY010000016.1:0-39295 GCA_964559945.1 uncultured Gammaproteobacteria bacterium
ACCGCCGGGTTGGCCGTGCTGTGTTGGTGGCGGTAGTGGCGATAAACACTTAGCAAAATGGCAATGGTGACATAGCTGACCAGGTCTTTGCGGTATTCGTAGATCAGTTCACTGCCCCAGGCACCAAAATCGTAGTGAAGCCCGGCCATGGCATAGGTGATCTTGCGTACAGCCACCATGAGTAGGACGTGAAGCACAGAAAACACCACGCTAGATACCCAGTGAAGTGCCAGGTCGCTCGCTAAGTTTTTAGGCCAGCGGCGCGGATCCAGGGGGATGCGATTTAACACCCAGCCGACGCCTGGGACCAACGCCAGCAGCACTAGGCCGCTACTAAATTCCCAGCAAAACGGTTCCCAGGTGGCCAGAGGTAGCTTGCTGCGAGCGTAGTCTTCCACCACGCTTAACGCTGCAACGGTATTGTTGACGCCCAGGAACACGGCCCAGAACAAAAGACCAGTGCGCCACGGAGAGGCGAGTAGCCATTGTCGCCAAGATTCTGGAACCATAGGATCCGATGAGGTCATGGCGGCCATTTTATCCCGATTGCCAACCGGTTGTTCATCACCTTGCGCTGCCGTTAGTCCCACCACACTGCCGTTGGTCCCAAACCACCACGATATTGGCTCCAGTGTCCCTATCGTTGTGGCTCTGTAAACAACAAGTCTGTGAAGGCTACGATGCAAAAACCACTAATGTTCGCTGCCCTGCTAACGGTAATGACGATCTGTGAACCCGTTGATGCGTCCGACCGGTCTTGGGAGCACTATGGCGGGACGGCTGCCGGCAACCGTTATTCCCCTCACAACCAGGTGACCCCTGAAAACGCCGATACGCTGATCAGTCACTGGCAATTTCGTAGCGGCGACGTTGCCGATGGCAGTGAGCACAATCGTGCCAGTTCGTTTAAGGCAACGCCGATTTTTTTTGAAGATCTGCTGTATGTGGTCTCTGGGTTTAACCGGGTATATGCGTTGGCGCCTGATAGCGGAAAACTACAATGGTCATTTGATCCGAAAGTGGATTTTGGACGGGATTATTCAGAGATGTTCACTGCCAGAGGGGTGAGTGTCTGGCGCGGGGAGGGCAACGGACGTTGTCGCTCTCAAATTTTTCTAGGCACCCTGGACGCCCGCTTAATCGCGCTAGACAGCAAAGATGGCAAGCCATGTCGAAAATTTGGTCGCAACGGGACCTTGGACCTCAGCCGTGGTATCCGCAATTACCGACGTGGACAGTATTCCCAGACGTCGCCGGTAACGGTGGTGGGGTCAACCGTCGTTGTGGGCTCATCCATTGGTGACAACGGCGGGGTAGAACTTGAACCCGGGACGGTGCGAGGTTTTGATGCTAGCAGCGGCGAGCTTTTGTGGGCGTTTGACCCAATTCCTAGCAAGCCAGAGCAGGCCGCGATGATTGGGTGGGAGCCCAAACAGGCGGCCAGAACGGGAGGGGGCAATATGTGGTCGGTGGCGTCGGCCAGCGAGTCGTTGGGCCTGGTTTATGTTCCTACCACCAGCCCATCGCCCGATTTTTTTGGTGGCGAACGCCGTGGGGTCAACAATTATGCCAATTCGGTCGTCGCCCTGGACGTCAAAACCGGGGCTGTTCGCTGGCATTTTCAGACCGTCCATCATGACCTGTGGGATTATGACCTAGCTGCGCAACCCGCCGTCGCAAAACGGCCCGGCGATGACCAGGAAGTGGTGTTTCAAGCCACCAAAACAGGCCATTTCTTTGCCCTCAACGCGGCAACCGGCAAACCGGTTTTTCCGGTGACCGAAAAGCCGGTGCCCCAGTCTGATGTGGCGGGGGAAGACGCCGCTCCCACCCAGCCGTTTCCCACCCCAGAGTTATCCCTTCACCCTGGCGAATTAACGTTGTGGGACCACAGTCCGGCAATGCGGGATTACTGCGAAAAACTGCTGGAGGGCCGTCGTTATGAGGGGTTATTTACGCCGCCAGGCTTATCGGGGACGGTGCTGTATCCGGGTAACGGCGGTGGCACCAACTGGGGCTCAATGGCGGTGGACTCTACCCGTGGTATCGCCGTGTTGGGGCTTAATCGATTTCCAACAGTGGTTGAGTTGATTCCGCGCAAAGATTTTCGCCGCCGCAGCGAGGCTGAGGAGGGAGGACCCCAGGGCGTGCAATTTACCGCCCAATCAGGAACCCCTTTCGGGATGGCCCGCTACGACGTTTATTACCCCGAATTGGTTCTACCCTGTCACCGTGGCCCTTGGGGTACCTGGGTGGCCATTGATATTGCTCGCGGTAAGGTGCTGTGGGAAACCCCCACCGGCCCGTTTCCCAATGCGGCGGATCATCCCGAGGCCCGCCATTGGGGCGCATTGATATCCGGTGGCCCCATCATCACTGCCAGCGGTTTAGTGTTTGCACCTTCAGGTTGGGATCGCTCCCTGATGGTTATGGCCAGCACCACGGGAGAGGTAATCGCCAAGCTGCCAATGCCGGCAGCGCCTCAAGCCACGCCAATGTCCTACCAATTTAACGGCAAGCAGTACGTGGTGTTAACCGCTGGCGGTTCCCAAGACAATAGTGCCATGCCGGGTGATTACCTGGTGGCGTTTGCGTTACCGGATGAATGACCTACCAGCAAACCGATTGGCTCGGCGTTATGAGAATCAGCGGTTGCCCGCCTGCTGCATTTTGCGAGCACGGATGATTTGTTGATTGCGCCAAAGCTGCCGCTGGGCAATGTCTTCCACTGGGGTCTTTTTCACCATGGCCTGATGGATTGAATCCACTTCCTGCTGGCCCCAGTCATAGTCGGTTTGGGCAGATTTACCCATGGCTTTCATCATTGGACCCAATTGGCTGACAAAACCCTCGAAGCCTTCACTGGCGTTTAGATGGGCAACCTCAAAGGGCCCGATGGAGGCCCAGCGAAGGGCCAGTCCATCGGTCATGACTCGGTCGATATCCTCCGGCGAACAGTAGCCCTCAGCCACCAGATGCATCGCCTCGGCCACCAAGGTGTACTGCAATCTGTTTAAAATAAATCCGTCAATTTCTTTGCGTACGATGATGGGCTTCATGCCCAGCGCAGTCATCAGTTCTTCAGTTTGTTGCAACGCTTCGGCTGTGGTCCAGGGGCTTGCACAGAGCTCTACCAAAGGTATCAGCGACGGCGGATTGACCGGGTGGGCGATTAGGGCGCGCTGGGGTCGGTGAATATGACCCAGAAACTGCGATCCAGGAAGGGCTGAGGTGGATGAGCCCAATAGGCAATGATCGCCGGCGAACTGAGCGATGTCCGAACATACCTGACGTTTGATCTGAAGATCTTCTCGTACGCTTTCCTGCACATAAACCGCGTCGCTGACGGCGTCGGCAAGGGTATCGGCGATGTGAATCCGATTGAGAACCTGCTCGGGATCCTCATCAAGCATCTGTTCACGGCGCAACTGGGCCAAGGTATCAGCAACTTGGGGCAGCCAGCGGGTGGTCAGAGACGATTTTTCTTGATCAAAAAGCTTAACCTCGTGACCCGCCTTAGCGAATACTAAGGCCCACGCACTGCCCACATTTCCGGCCCCTACACAGGCGATCGTTGCCATGATGACTCCCTAATATAAATGAACGCGCAATGAGGACCTTATCGCGCCCGTCTCGTTGAAAACCACTCCCGCGCGGACACTATAACGCTGATGAAAAGTTCCTCACAGCAGGCTTGTTGATCTTGGCTACAACCAGTAACCCTGACCCCAATTACCCGTCATTTAGGCCGGCGCTGCTATTGCGTTCTCGAACCGGGCAGGGCGGCGTCGAGTGCGATTGATCAGGATAACGCCGCTAACTGTGGGGTTTGATGTTTGTGTCGACGAAGGCGTTTTCGCTGGTTAGTTGATTTATATACAATTTCAATAACATAATAATGTTACATAAACAGTTTGGCGCTCCTTATGCTGGCACTCGACAGGCGAAAAAACGACTTTCTTTATCAGCAGGTCATCGGCCTCATCAAAATGGAAATTGAGTCCGGTGCCCTTAGGCCTGGGGATCGACTCCCCAGTCTTCGCCGCTTGGCCGGCAACCTTGACGTCAGTATTCCCACGGTTAAGCAGGCCTATGAAGAACTGGAGCGCCTGGGTCAGGTGGAATCCAGACCCCAATCGGGTTTTTATGTACTGGCAAAGATTCGCAATGGATTGGTCAGGCCGCCGGAGGGAACATCCCGGGGCCCGGTGGAAGTGTCCTGTCGTGATTTGGTGGAACAGGTCTATGAAGGGATGCATCAGCCCGGTGTGGTTCCGCTGGGTATCGCCAATCCTTCCTTTGCTCGACCGGCAGCAAAAGCTCTGCATCGAACCATGAAGCGGGTTATGGCAAGAGCGGAGCAACGCAGTGTGGATTACGCACCGGTTCGCGGAGAGCCAGGGCTGCAGCGCCAGATAGCGTTTCGTTACCTGGATCTTGGTGGTGCAGTGCGGCCTCAGGACATTACGATTACCAACGGCTGTCAGGAAGCGCTGGCCCTGGCATTGCAGGCAGTGGCCCGACGGGGAGACGTGATTGCGGTGGAGTCGCCCACCTATAGCGGCACCCTGGAGCTTATCGAATCATTGGGAATGTTAGCGCTCGAAATTGGCACCTGCCCCACCGAGGGTGTGTGCTTGGATTCGCTGGAAAAGGCGCTGGGCCGGCAGTCGGTTCGAGCCTGTGTGTTTTCTTCTTGCCTAAATAACCCATTGGGATCGGCCACTAGCGATAGTCACCGTCAGGCTTTGGTTGAGTTGGTGGAGAGTTTTAACCTGCCGCTGATCGAAGATGATGTTTACGGCGAACTGCTCTTTGACGGCAAGCGAGGCAAGCCCGCTCAGTTTTATTCCAGCAAAGGCTTGGTTCTGACCGCGGGATCGTTTTCCAAAACGGTGGCACCCGGCTACCGAATCGGCTGGCTGATGCCCGGGCGTTTTTCTGACCAGGTTTTTAAGCTGAAGCGGGCGATTTCCTTTTCATCCGGATTGCTGCAGCAGCTGACCTTGGCGGAATTTCTGGGCTCGGGCGAATACGATCGACACCTGAAAAAGTTACGGCCCATGTTGAAGCTCAACTGTGAGCGGATGACGGCGCGAGTAGCTGAATCATTTCCGACCCAGACCCGCATTTCGCAGCCGGTGGGAGGTTCTGTCCTGTGGCTTGAGATGGACCCGAATTTCGACAGCGGCGAATTCTTCCACCGGGCCTTGGCTGAAGGGATTAGTGTCGCTCCCGGAGCCGTGTTCTCCCCTGGCAATCGCTTCCGACATTTTTTGCGCCTGAGCTATGGCCACCCCTGGGGAGAGCGGATGGAAAACGCCATCGATACCTTAGGCAGACTCGCTAAGGTTAATGCCGGCGGCGGCTAACTTCAGTTCGGCCACTCGTTGATCAACGGCGTCGGGCACAGGGTAAAGTCCCGGTTCAGGTGTCGGCCCGGTAAGAAACTGATGTACCCCCAGGGCCTGCAGGGCAAAACTGGTGTCCATAATTTCAGCAGGATGGCCGTCAGCGCAGGCAATGTTGACGATATGCCCGCCGCCCAGGAGATACACCCATCCTTGTTCAAGTTTGAAGCCTTCCACTTGGTCACGCATAACCTTACGTTGCTGGGCGTGGCCAGCCAATTGGTCAACGTCGATTTCGTCCCAGAAATGGCCAGCATTGGCGAGTATCGCGCCGCTTTTTAGCAGCGGTAGATGACTGCCGCTAAGGGTATTAGCAACACCGGTAGCGGTGATGACAATGTCGGCTTGGGGCAATAGATCAGGCGCGGTGCCAGGGGTGTAGCCGGTCATCAGTGCATCGGCGGCCTTTACCGGATCGGTATCGCAGACCAACACTCGGGCACCCAGGCCCGCCGCTCGCAGCGCGATGCCCCGTCCACACCAGCCAAAACCCATCACGCAAACAGTTTTACCCGCCACAGATAGGTTAGTGCTGCGCATCACCGCGTCCCATACCGATTGGCCAGTGCCGTGCACATTGTCAAACAGGAATTTACAGCGGGCATCGTTAATGAGCATAACGGCGGTGCCAAGCTCACCTTCAGCATGGCGTTGGCGTGCTCGATCCACGCCGGTGGTGGTTTCCTCGCAAACGCCCACGAGTTGACTCAGCAGTTCAGGGCGACGCTGGTGGAGCAGCTCCAATATATCGCCGCCGTCGTCAACAACGCCATGGGGCGCAATGTCCAGAGCGCTGTTCATGTTCTCCAGCATTTCTTCGGGGCTGGCGCCGTGGCGAGCGTAAACGTTCACATTTCTGGCAGCTAGCGCCGCTACCACGTCGTCTTTGGTTGAATCAGGATTGCTGCCAGTGACGCTTACCTGAGCCCCGCCTGCTTGCAGCACTAGGGCTAAATTGGCGGTTTTGGCTTCCAGGTGTACACAGACGACAATCCGTTTGCCGGCCAAGGGTTGGGCGGCGGAAAATTCGGCTTCGATCTGCCCGAGCACCGGCATATGGCGGCGCACCCATTCAATTTTCTGTTCACCCTGGTCGGCCAGTTCCGGGTGCGCCACAACGCTAGGTTTCATGGCGCGTTGCTGGTTTGAGGCCGATCGTCCTGGCGCGCTTCGCTGACCATTGTTCGCACGTCTTTGAGCATCGCTTTGGCATCAAAAATTATTCCATCTTTGATGGTGTAATGAACGCCACCGACCCGGGTTGGCTGATTGTCGTCACCGAGTTTGAAGTGGCCAGTGCCGTAGAGAACTTTCAAGTTCGCAATGGGGTTTTCTTTGACGACAAGAAGATCGGCTAGTTTGCCAACTTCCACGGAGCCGATTTCCCCATCAAGCCCCAGCGCTTGGGCGCCGGACAGGGTGGCGGCGCGAATGACTTCCAAGGGATGAAAGCCAGCCTCCTGCAGCAACTCAAGTTCCCGCACATAGCCAAACCCATAGGTTTTAAAAATGTAACCAGAATCGGAGCCTGCCGTGACTCGACCGCCATGGTTTTTGTAGTCGTTGACGAAGGCCATCCAGCGTTGGAAATTTGTTTTCCAGGCAATCTCATCGCTGGTGGTCCAATCAAACCAGTAGGAACCATGAGCAGCTCGACTGGGCTGAAAAAATTTCCACAGATTTGGGTGGGTATATTCTTCATGCCACTCCGCGGTGCGCTCGCGCATCAGATCTCTACTGGCTTCGTAGATGGTAAAGGTTGGATCTAAGGTAAAATCCAGATTGATAAGCTCATCGCGGACTGAGTTCCAGCGCTCACTGCCAGGGCCTGCGGCCTGAAGCCAAAGTCTACCCGCCTCACCAAATCGATGACTTTCATCGTTATAGTTGTAGTCCAGTGGATAGTCTTGCACCACACGTTGATCAAACAGCGCTTCAGGCAGTCCGTACCAGTGCTCCATTGTGGTCAGGCCTAGGCGCGCTGAATCCAGCACGTTGACTCGGGTCACTGCCAACTGGGCATGATGCATGGCGGTTCTCAGGCCTTGGTCTCGAGCTTCGTCTAGCGCTGCCGCCATCACTTTTGGCGCTGCGCCAAAAAACTTAATGCCCTGGGCGCCTTGACGCTTGATTCGACGGACCCAGGATCGGGCCTCGGCCGGGGTGGAAATTGGGGCGTCAGCACCGGCCCCAAAAAATGGATACACCTCTATGCGAGGCGCCGCGATGGTATTTTCAGCACTGCGTTGCCTGTGATCCAGACACCAGGATAGGCCGTTGCCGCAGGAAGGGTCACGAATGGTGGTTATGCCGTGTCCCATCCACAGTTTAAAAACGTAATCGGCAGTGACTCCCTGGGCGGCGCCGCCCATATGGCCATGCATGTCGATGAGGCCGGGCAGCACAAAATATCCCTCTAAATCCAGCACCTTGGCGTTTTCCGCCGGCGTTGGGCGGTCGGCTTCGTCAATCGGTAAACCCGGATATCCCACACTGTCGATTCGGGTGATTCGATTGTCTTCGATGACCAGATCTACTGGCCCAATGGGCGGTGCGCCGGTCCCATCAACCAAGGTTACGCCGCGAAGAATCAGCTGGCTAAAAGGGCCTTCGCCTTCATCTCTTGGGGAGGCTGGCTCAATGGCGGCCTGGGATGACAGAGCGCATGCCAGGATCAACAGTGCGGTAAGTTGGGAAAAAAGACGCAAGCATGGCTTGGGTAGTGAACAGGATGCTGACATTCGGCAGGCCTAATAAGAGGAGTGGCGATTATAGGCTGAAATGTCGTTTCTCGGCGATGGCGGTTTAACCGGCGGTGCCCAGTATTGCTGGACAAGCGCGTGGAATAATGTGTAATCCCCGCCTGACGCTTTCTAGGCACCGACTATCGGCTTTGCGCCATGGTAGGCTTGAAAGGCGGTATGGTTTGAACAGGGATGGTGTAAACAGGTTATGCGTAGGACGCAACTATCGTCTATAGCGCAGCTCAGCAATCTCATCGAACACGGCGAGATTAGCTACGCGGCGCAACACATTAAGCCGGTGAGTGCCCGCAAAGGTGCTGAACGCTGGTTTGAGTGGTTGGTGCGCCCGCCGTTAGAAGACCACAATCTCTCTACATCCGATTTTATCCATGCTGTGGAGAGCCTTGACCTCTCTCTGGATCTTGACACGCGGATCGTACGTGACGCGCTGTCCTGGCTTGATCGACAGCCAATAAACACTCGCCTTTGTATTAATGTGTCCACCGCGACACTGGTTAACCGACACTTCTCAGAATTCGTGATTGCCTCAATCCAGCAAAGTCATCTGTTACCCAGCCAAGTGTGTTTCGACATCACGCTGCATGACTCCGGAGGCCACTTTGCCGGTGTCAGCCGTTTCATCCGGACGGTGCGGGCATTAGGATGTGTTGTGGCATTGGACATGGGCACACCAGGCAATGCGCTACTTGGCATGTTGGCTCCCTTAGGTTTGGTGGATTATCTCAAGATTGATCGTCAGTGCGTACAATCGGCGCTAAACAGCCCGGTGCATCACGAAATGCTCGAAAGCCTGGTGGATTATGGCAAGCGGCTTAACGTGCCAGTGGTAGCGAAAGGGGTGGACAGTGACAGTCATCTGGATCTGATGCGGGAACTTGAGGTGGACTACTATCAAGGTTTCCTTGATGGCGAGCCGGTGATTGTAGCGGGCAAGGGCTTTGTTGATGATTCCCTGGAACACCTAGGGCGCTCTGCCTGAGTTGGGTTTTCGGGCTCTCAGGGAGCCTTAATCGAAGGACGGCCGCCGCGTCCGTTATAATTCTGCATTAACCAATACTCAGGACAAGACTCTATGCGCTGGAAGGATCTTCGTCGAAGTAAAAATGTGGAAGACACTCGTGGCACCCGAAGTTCTCGCGCGGGAGGCATGAAGCTCAGTGGTGGAATGATCATTATCGCCATTATTGTGAGCCTGGTTACCGGACAAAATCCACTGTCACTGCTACAGCTTCTCGGTGGAACTGGTAGCTCTTCTCAGCAGGTGCCCCAGGCAAGAAATCCGGCGGCAGACGATGAATCGGCTCAGTTCGTCAGTGCTGTATTGGGGTCCACGGAAGACGTTTGGAACCAAGTCTTTCGAAATTCTGGACAACAATACCAAGCGCCACAGCTGCGAATTTTCGAAGATGCGGTTGCCTCAGCTTGTGGATACAACAGTGCAGCAGTAGGGCCGTTCTACTGCCCCGGCGATCGCAAAGTCTATCTCGACCTGAGTTTTTTTCGTCAGCTGGCGCGAATGGGGGCTCCAGGTGATTTTGCCCAGGCCTACGTGATTGGCCATGAAGTGGGTCACCATATTCAGAACATTACCGGCATAGAACCCCGGGTTCGCCGCTTGCAACGATCTGCCAGCAAATCCCAGGCTAATCAGTTATCGGTTCTGATGGAACTGCAGGCTGATTGTCTCGCCGGAGTTTGGGCCTACCATGCTAATCGCGCTCATCAAGTGCTTGAGCCGGGGGATGTTCAAGAAGGACTTCGCGCGGCCGCAACCATTGGTGATGACGCTCTGCAGTCGTCTTCAGGCCAGTCGGTGCGGCCCGAATCATTCACTCACGGGTCCTCGGCTCAACGGGTGGAATGGTTGAAGCTGGGTCTTTCTGGCGGCAATGCTGATTCCTGCGATACCTTTGCCAAAGCGGGGATCAGACTTTAGCTGGAAGCCATTGATTGCTAGAAAATTTCCAGTAGCGCTGCTAGTCTGACCGTTCCGAGGGCCGGGACGGTGGCGCGTTTAAGCGATTACCGCTTCAAACAAATAATCAAAAAGGGAAGGTATCAACAATGTCGTTTGTCAAAGAGTTCAAAGATTTTGCGTTAAAGGGCAACGTAGTGGATATGGCGGTGGGCATCATCGTCGGTGCTGCATTTGGGAAAATCGTATCGTCGCTGGTCAAAGACGTGATCATGCCGCCTATCGGGGTTGCTATGGGAGGCGTAGATTTTTCCAACTTGGCCTATACGATTCAAGAAGCCTCAGGCGATTTAGAAGAGGTAGTGATTAGCTATGGCGCATTTGTCCAAACAGTGATCGATTTTCTGATTATTGCCATGGCAATTTTTGTTGCGGTGAAAATCATGAATAACATGAAGAAAAAAGAAGAAGAAGCACCAGAAGCGCCGCCTGAGCCTAGCGATGAAGTGAAGTTGCTGACCGAAATTCGGGATTCGCTGAAGAAAGCCTGAGGCGACTAACTCCTTTGTTTGTGACCGGTAACGGGGTATCCCGTTACCGTCATCAATCCTTAAGGTAGTTTCGGAGCTGGCTGCTGAACTCTTGGTGCAGTCGGCTCCATTCCATTTTGAACCATGGCGTAAATTGCTCTTCGTTGGCCGCAATCTCTGCGCTCAACGCCGCCGGACTGATCCAGCGCCAATTCTCTACCTCATTAACGTTAGCCTGAACCTGACCCGCCGCGTGCCCAAGAAACACTGAGCATAGCTCGTTCTCTGATCCTTCTTCACCAAAACTCGCCTGATACTGGAATTTGTAGATGAATTCCAGATCGCTGCTCATGCCTAATTCTTGAGCCAAACGGCGATGGATTGCCTCTCCCAGTTCTTCACCCTGCCGTGGGTGACTGCAGCAACTGTTTGACCAGTACAGCGGCCATAACCGTTTCTGGCCGCTGCGCTGCTGCAGCAGCAGTTCGCCGCGGTCGTTAAAAATGAACAATGAAAACGCTCGATGCAAAATTCCGTCGCCATTGTGACAGTCCCCTTTGCTGGCGAAGCCAACGGGGTTGTCATTGCCATCTACCAGGACAAGCTGTTCTGATTCTGAAGAAACGATCGCTTGCCTCGCGACTGAGGAGTTAGCCAATTTCCACCTCCATGGCTTTGTATCCAGCATCTTCAATGGCTTTAACAACCTTGTCTGAATTTTCTGGGCAAAGAGCTATGACTGAGCCGCCGCCACCGGCACCGGTGAGTTTGGCCCCTAGTGCGCCGTTTTCCCTGGCAATTTGAATCACTTCTTCAATTTCCCAAGACGATACTTGGATGCCATTGAGCATACCCTGGCAAACGTTCATCAATTGCCCAACGCGTTCCAACTCAAAGGCTTTTAAGGCTTCCAAAGAGCGTAAGGTGAGCTCGTCAATATCGTTAAAGATTCGGTCGTAGACTTTGCGGCTACTTTCCCAGCCCGCGCGCACTTTCGCCACCATCTTTGCCGTTAGACTCTCAACCCCGGTAATGCCGATAACCAGGCGGATGGGCTGAGGCAAAATTAATTGTTCTACTAGGGGCGGGTCGCCGCGCTTGTACAGCAGCATATTTCCATAGGTGGCGACCGAGTTGTCGATCCCAGAGGCCTCGCCATGGGCCATTTTTTCTGCCTCAAATGCCAACGCGTTGGTTTCCTCATCGCTCAAGCCTAAGCGAAAATGTTGATCGATGGAGCGAATGATCGCAACAGCGACGGCAGCGGAGCCGCCCAGTCCCTGGGCTCTGGGTAGGTTAGGAAAAACTTGGATGTGCATATTCTGATCCAGCAGTCCCAAGCGTTCCAAAATCATCGCGGCCGGCCCTTCGTAGGGCTTTCTGAGCTCTGGTTCAACGCTGATACGCTGATCCACACCCCAACGGGGGATAGACAGCTGAATTCCTTGAGGCCAGTCGTCGACCCGGGCTTCCACGGCCAACGGTATCGGCGCTGCAATGGCGTGCGAACCATAGACCACAGCATGCTCACCCATAAGAATTGCCTTGCCACAGCCGGCGGAAAGGCCGTCGGTTGGGGTGCCGCTATCGTCTGCATGTGATTGTTGTTTTACTGTTGCCACAATCTGCCTCGCTTTCCAAATCTTTATTTCGCCGCTTTCCACCAGTCGATCCACGACCTGGTTAAACATTTCTGGTGTCGCTCCAGCTGCGGTTGCCACACTGCGGGCATGCAGTGTCATGTGTCCCTGCTGAATGCCCTCAGTGGCCAAAGCTTTCAGGGCTGAGAAGTTTTGCGCTAGCCCTACAGCGCCCATAACCTGAGCCAATTCGACGGCGCTGCTTACACCCAGTAAGCGCAAATTCAGCGCAACTGTGGGGTTTGATTGCAGTGGCCCACCCACAATACCCACTTTGATTGGCACCTCAATGATGCCTTCCAAGTCGCCGTCAGCGGTTTTTCGCCATTGAGTCAGTGCAGTGTACCTGCCCGCGCGGGCTGCGTATGCATGGGCGCCGGCCTCGATTGCGCGCCAATCGTTGCCAGTGGCAATTGCCACTGCATCAATGCCGTTCATAACCCCTTTGTTGTGGGTGGCCGCGCGATAGGGGTCGATGTCGGCAAACTGGCTGGCAATACAAATGCCATCACGAACCTGCTCGCCATCAAAGCCTCGTCGAGCCAATTGACCCATTGGAATGACTGTGCGGGCGCGCACCATCGCCCGGTCGGTGAGATTGGATAATATTCTCAAGAAAACCTTGCCGCCGGTGATTTTCTCGACTAAGGAAGCAACCCCTTCACACATCGTGTTTACAAGGTTTGCGCCCATGGCATCTCGGGTGTCTACCAACAGATGGACAACCAGCATGTCACCCAGATCGTGAGTGGTGTGCATTAACACTTCGATATCCCGGGCGCCGCCACCTCTAGCAACCATTTTCGGATGCAGGCTGTTGGCCAGGTTGATGATCTGCTCTTTGCGTTGCAACAGGCGTGTTCTTGCCCGGGAGGGATGGGGGGCGCCAATTATCTGGACTTGGCCGATCAGAACGGGATCACTGGCCTCGGCAGTGAAGCCACCACCCGCCCGTGCAATTTTTGCAGCCGAGCTGAGTGCAGCCACGATAGAGGGTTCTTCAACCGCCAGCGGGACCACATAATCTTTGTTGTTGATTTGAAAATTTAAGCCCAATCCGACGGGTAGACCCAAAATGCCGATGACGTTTTCGATCATTCGATCAGCATTTTCCAGCGTCAGCATGTGAGAGCCGCTGTTGAGCATGGCTTGATCGTCTTCGCTGATCCAGCCGCGTTCACGGACCGCTGCTACACGCTCCTCGACAGACAGCTTGTAGAAATTTGGGATCCGGGATTGGTGATCGTTGCTCATCGAGAGCCGGCCCAGGCTCGCTGTGATTGCATCAGTTCAGATTTCAATGGTAGTCCTCGGGCCAACATCTTAAAGCCAAATCGAAGCAAGCGATTGCTACGGGAGCAAAGGTTGCTGATGAGCAGGATACGCCTCACCGCGCCCCGGGATATTTTCACGGCAGCGCCAGTGCGGTATTCGGGATGGCGCCGAATACTTTGCAGAGTATGCACAGCCAGTCCGATGGCCCAGAGGCAAAATCGTCTGATGCCAATTTCATTGGAGGGTATCAGGTGCACGTATCCTAGCGCATCACGCAAATAGGCGTGAGCCATTCCCAATAGCTCTTCAATGCCTTTCTCAAAACGATTTTGAAACGCCGGGCTATCGGCGTCCGCCAAGTTGAGGCCATGGTTGTGAAACAGTTCCTGTGGCAACCAGCATGCAGCGGCCGCGCGATCTTCCCAGAAATCTTTCAAGATATTGGTCATTTGCAAACCCTGTCCGAACGCAATGGCCAGGGGCATCATGCTGCTGCGGTGGGTCGCGATGGTGCTGGAATAGTCGCAAAACAGCTCGGTCAGCATTTCGCCAACAACGCCGGCGACGTAGTAGCAGTACTTGTCCATGTCAGCCACCGTGGGTAGCCCGGCGATGGACTTGTCTTCCTGATACTGGGGCATGCCGTTGCACATAATGGCGATACAGCGTTCCAGCGCCCCACGCTGGCGATCGTTGAAGCTATGGGTGACGGTAATGACGCCCGCGGTCTGGGTAATTAACTCAATCTCATCGGCGGGCGTTTGTTGTGACAGCAATGGCGCTAGTTCCGAACCAAACTCGCCAACGGGCTCAGTGCCATTGACCAGCTCAATGAATTGCCGATGATAGGCGGCTTTCTGCGCTCGAGTCAGGCTCAAATCGTCTTCAATGGTGTCGGCAATCCGGCATAGAAGGTAGGCGTTGGTGATGGGCTCGCGCAAGCCATCAGGCAGCTGAGGAATGGTCAAAGCAAAGGTGCGCGACACTCCTGGCAGCAACTGGTCTTGAAGTTCCAGCGCGTTGCGTAATTCACGACTCATCAAAGGTGTTGGTCCATCCCCAGTGTGTTGGTAGCCGTTTGCTGCAGCACGGGTTAACTGCTGGCCATCGTTTGGCCCCCTCGGCCAGCCCCTATTATCTCAAAACCCGGCGCTTTTTTCCGCAGCAGATTCAGTCTGCCTTCAGACCTTGGTTTTCCGCACCAAGATGCCAGCCGGAATACCCGGCGCGCAGCGCGCTGGCGAGAAAATATTCCAGTTTCCCCCGATCTTTATCGAGAGCCAGGCCGCAGTCTCCGCCTCCCGCTCCGCTGGTCTTGTAAAAAACACCGCATTGCTTGGCGATATAGGCGATTTTTCGATGATCATCAGTCCATACCCCAAGGCTGCTGCGTTGGTCCAGGTCTTCAAGGCATTGGCTAAAATCCCTAGTGGCATCGAGGAATGCGTCGCCATCGTGACGTTTTGCCCCCTCGCAGGCTTGTTTGGTTAATCCGGATAATGTTCCCATCAAAGAACCAAAGAGGTCGGGCTGGCTCTGGGCAAATTGCTGCAAACGTTGAAGTCGAGAGGTGGTTGCGGCGGACTTCCCAGACCAGACCCAAACCGCTAACACTGGAAGCGCTGAGCGACTGTGAGAAATTTCTCTGACACTGCTGGGTTGGCGGCGAAATTCCACGCAGCCGCCGAGATAACTGGCCGCGATGTCGATGCCGCTGCCTTTACCCTGTTGAAACAGTTGGTGGGCCTTGAGCACTTCAGCCAGTGTGACCGGTAGTTGATCAGACCCTTCGTCGTATTTGTCTAGGGAGGTTTGTGGGCGCTGAATCAGGGCCAGAGCCCCCATCATTGCCGTGCACATGGCAGAACTAGATCCCAATCCAAGTTTGCTGGGGCGGGAGGGATGTAAGGGTTCAGCTGTACGATCAGTGTAAAACGCCTGAGTATCAAGTTCTGCGTTACACCCAGGTCCTTGAAACGCCAATGATCGAATGACGCTGGCCAATAGTGGGAGTTGGCTGCCTAGTGCTGGATCGGTGATTCCCGAAAACGTCATCGGTGCCTTATGGGCGTTGGCGTTCAAGCCGGGCGCGCGGACTAACCAGTTGTCATCACTGCGGCAAGTTAAGCTCACCGTTGCCCGCCGAGGCACTGCAGATACTAACGCGGGGGCACCATAGACCACCGCATACTCACCCACGATCACCAGCTTGCCAGGCGCACTGGCATGAAAGGTTTGGCTCAAGAGCGTTCCACGTAAGCGCCGGGACCTAGCCCAACGGTATGCACTTCCAGCACACCGGCTACGTCTTTAACCGCTTTGGCTACGGTGCTAGCGTCGTCGGGCTGACAGATGATCTTTACCTGTGGGCCTGCATCCATGGTGCAAAACGCGGCAACCCCTTGCGACCGTAATTCACGCACCCGCTCTATACAGGCCAAGCTTGCTGGCTTCATGTACAGCAGACCCGGCCTGGTTGAGATCATCACACCATGCATCGCCAGGAAGCTGGCTTCGCTAACCTCCGCCAAAGTCTCAAAGTCGCGATTTTCGATGGCGCTTTGTGCGGTCGCTAAATCCTTCGGCACCTGATGATTCCAGGCCTCGTAGTAGGGTGAAGTTAATCGGGATTGCTCCATGCCGGCGCTGGACGATACGGATTTCGGTCCAGACGCGGTCACCGCAATCACTACATTGAGTGGCCAGGAATGTTTGGCTAGCAGCGGGCGAGCACAGGTTGACTGGCTATCGGCCCCCACATCCAGCGTCACAAACCCGCCGAAAATCGAGCGTGCGGCAGAGCCCGAGCCTCGTCGCGCCATGACAGACAGCTGGGATGGCGATAGATTTAAGTCAAGTAAGGCGTCAACGGCAACGGTTAAGGCGGCAAACCCTGAGGCCGAAGATGCCAACCCTGCGGCGGTTGGGAAGTTGTTGCTGCTTTCAATCAGTAGGGGCGGGCGCTGAGGCTGGGTTTGATCCAGCCAATCAAATATTCGTTGGCCTTGCCTGCCGCCGGGTTGCCCATTAAGAACGAAATGATCGTTGCTGCCGATATCCACTCGAGTGCGGGTAGCGAAGGTATCCAAAGTGACCGACAGCGAACCCGCTGAAGGCATATTGGTGGTGAGGTCGGACTTTCCCCAATATTTTACTAAGGCGATATTGGGGTGGGCGCAAGCAACAATGGACATTGGGTAATTGTATCAAGCGAAGGTCACTGACTCGATAGAGGCTTGAGTAATCTTCCAACAGGTGGCGCCGAGCGTCAGGCCCACTGTTGACGCTTGGCTAGCCGTTGATGAAGCCAACGTAGCTGCATCCCATGGATGAGCAAAGAAATCGGTACCAGCCAAAACCCGTTTTCCCCATCCATCATCAGCCAACAGATCTTGACCGGCAAATAGGTAGGCAACAGCACAAAAAGCCACTGCACCGGGGGGGCAACAAACCACGCCGCAATGACGGGCGCGGTTACCACACCATTGGCCTTGGCAATGGCAAATCCCTGGATCTTGTTTTTTGCCAGCAGTGCTATCGTGAGTGCAAACAGCGGCGCTAATGGCGCCGCACATATACTGCATAGGATGATGGCTGTGATGGAGATCGGCGCAAGATCGACCAACCCAAGCATCACGATGGTAATGACCAATCCACCTAAGGCAGGAAAGGCCACCCGATAACTTAGGTACCCGTCTACGCCAAGAGGTGTGACACTCATTGCCGTGGCAATCCCCTCATCACGTTGGTCGACCATCAACAAGCCGGCGACAATCCCGACCAATACGGGCCCGATAGTCAGGGCAGTGCTCTGGATCAGTGGAAACCATGGTGAAAGATCGAATCCATGATTCGACAGGAGCCAGCCATTTAATGCGGGTGGCCCCCAGCGCAAGATGGGAAGAAAGAATAACAAACAGGCAATTAAGGACCAGCGCAACAGGGAGTCCCGCAGAATGCTGCTGGCGTCTGCGCGGACCAACGCGAGCCAGCGAGCCGCACCGAAGCGCGGGTACGAGGTGAGCGTGGGTTTGTCCATTAGGGATCCAGAGCCATGTTATTTACCGCGCCCGTTGCCAACCATTGGCCCGGGATTAGCCAAAAAATTGCAGCGGCCCACCACCACAGGTGGGTGGCACTAGCGTCGGTGGTCAGCGAAGATTTCAGCAGCATTATGTAAGGCGTCATCGGGTGCAGCGCGAGCCATTGGCTGGACCAAACCTCAGTCAGTTGTAAGACAGGAATAAGCAGCAACAAAAAGACCAGGGACGAAGGCATCAGAAACTCGCTTAAACTGCGGTATCGCTGAACCATGGCCAGGCCAAGTTGGCATAAGAAGCTGGTCATCAGGACCGCGCTGAGTAACAGTGTGATCAGGGCCGGTTGCCAAAGCGGCAGGGTGACGAACAGGCCCTCAATGATTGCCAGCAGGCTAAGCACCAGGCACTTTGCTAATACCCACTCCGTCGGTTGCAGTGGCGTCAAAAACTGCGCTCCCAAGGTGTTCTCGCTTTTGCTCAATAACACCAGCGCTGCAGCAAAATAAAAGCCATTAAAGATAAAGATCTCCAGCAGTACCAGAGCCAATATCCAATCGTCCAGTATCGATCTCATCCACCAAAGCAGCGCTAGGTGAATCGCGCTTATCACCAGTGCTGCGAGAAAAAAACCATTGCGTTGGGCAAGTTTGAAGTCGCAAATCACGTTGGCGACCAATCGTCGCCAAGTGGACGTCATGGCAGCAGGATCTGATGGCTTACCCATTGTTGTGGGTTCAATCAATCGCGGTGCCGGTGAGTTTGAGAAAGATCTCGCTAAGTGACGCTTCTTGGCTGTGTAGTGTGTGCAGTGGGTATTGCTCAATAACCTGACGGAAACGAGGGTTTTGACCTAAGGTATCTAAGGCAAAATTTTCTGTAGTTTGTGGGTCGCCAAATGTGACCGCGAGTTCTGATTTTCCGTGCACTTGCTTTAACGCAGCGGGATCGTCGAACACGGCGATTTTGCCGTCAATCAAAAACGCTACGCGGTCGCACAAGCGGTCAACGGTCAGCATATCGTGGGTTGTGAGAAAAACGGTTTTCCCGGCGGCTCGTTCCCGTTGAATAATGGATTCCACCACGGCGATATTGGCCGGATCCAAACCGCCGCCAGGTTCATCAAGAAACAGCAATTGGGGATCATGTAGTAGGGCTCTGGCCAAGCCTAAGCGGGTTTTCATACCCTTGGAATAATCACTAACCGGCTGGTCCAAGGCCTGGTCGAGTCCAAGCTCGGTCATGAGCTCCAGGTATCGGTTGCTGGATACACCATACAAGGCTCGAAAAAACTCTAGATTCTCCCGACCCGTGAGGCGCAGAAAGTGCGTGGGTAGTTCAAATCCCACACCAATATGCTGATAAAGGTCCCGGCCCCAATCACCGATCAACTGGCCAAGTACAATGACATTGCCGTCACTAGGTGTTAGTTGGCCGGTAAGGAGTTTTTGAGTAGTGGATTTGCCCGCACCGCTAGGGCCGACAAAACCCAATATCTGGCCCGGCTTGGCGGAAAATGACAGGGAATGAAGGGTAGGGCTTGTGGCTTTCGGATACCGATAGCTAAGACCGTCAACCTCAATCACGCAACGTTTCTCAACATGACAACCACTCCACCGAAGGTCAGGCTGACGCCCGCCAATTTTCGCCGGGAAATAGATTCGCCCAGGAACAACCAAGCCAACACCACTATCATAACGCTAGAGCTTTCATTTAGCACAGAGGCGATGGACGCTAGGGTGTATTTATACCCTGCTTGCCAGCAGATCATCGATAGGTAGCTGCCACAAAAACTGGCAAGGATAATGGTACCCCAGGCATGGGGTTCGCCCAGTTGCCTAAGCACTCGTTGGGTGCGCCCCATCACAATCATTAACAGCAACATACCGGCTACGCCGGCGAGTAATCGGATCTGGACAATCCACAATAGGTCGAACTGTTCCAAAATCCGTTTGACCATAACGATGCCCACCGCCATCAAAAAAACCGACAGGACGCCCAGCGCAGCGCCTTGCAGCAGTTTGGGTGGGGCGACTTCGTGATGATCAGTGCGTGCAACCAGCACAACGCCACTGAGCACCGCAGCAAACCCGGCCAGTTGCCAGGCGTTTAGGCGTTCACCCAAAAACAGGGCAGACAAGCCGATCATGCTGGGGCTGAAGATGGCGGCAACAATGCCGGTGCGGCTGGCGCCAATGCGGTAGAGGCAAGCAAAATAAAGGGTGTCAGCAAGGGCCAAACCAATGATTCCAGAGACGATACAAATCCACCACTGCTCGGTGGACAGCGGCGGCGGTGAGGCGCTGGAAAAGATCAGCAGCGTTGGGGTCAGCAGAATCACGGCAATGACATTTTTCACCAAGTTCAGGGTGAATGGCCCCATGGATTCACCACCGCGTTTATAGAGCACCACAGCAATTGCCCAAAACAGCGCACTTGCCAGGGAAAACGCTTCGCCCAGGCCTACAGGGTGATCAGTCATTGGCAACAAGAGCAATCAGATGCTGGCGGTGGGGAAGGAACCGAGCCAAGGAGTTAGTGGCCAATAGGGGTCAGGCGACGCTGTTGGTCAGGCTAGATAAGGCCCGTTCGAAATCGTCCCGATCATAGGCGGGTTTAGGCAGGCTGACTCGCAGCGCATGACGGCGATCGCCCGCGGTACAGACTAAGTCGAATCCAAATCGATCAACGCTAACGACCCGCCCAGCATCAGCCCAGGAGCAGCTCTCGCTGGCCTGTGCAATGGCGGCAAGTTGATCACTGTAACGGTCATTCATTTGGTGCATGATCCAAGGCGCATCTTCACCCAGTGGGTCGGCTTTGGCGGCTCGGTAGTCTGTCCCATCAACCCAAACTGCACGGCCAGACCCGGCAATGTATCGCACGCCTTTAACGTCGATTTGAAAAAACCGCATGCCGTCGAGATTTACATAAGGTTCGGCATCTGGATGACGAACCAAGTAGTCTTTTACCATGTCACTGTGGTCATCCGCCGGTTGGGCCTCGCCAAGCAGCGTGACTCGCGGAATGAGCAGTGCTTCGTGCTCAGCCAAATGGGCGTTAACCAACAACGATACTTTTGGGCTTGCGGTGAGGTATCGGTAGTGTTCAGCCCGCTCATGCAGCAGCACTACAACATCCCCTTGAGACAAGGGTAGGTAGTCGATAACCGAGCCATAGGGATAACCGCCATCCGTGGCTAAGGTTGATATGACGCCATGATAATGGCAATGAACTAACGTTTTCGCCAGTTCCGCCACGCTGAGTTTTGGCATTTGGCCCGGTCCATGGGAAATAGCCCGGCATTATGCCATCTCCAGAAAATCGCGGTGATAGCCCTTGGGTTCATTCACCTGGCCCATTTTCATAGCGGGTCTAATGGCTACCACTGAAAAAAAACCCCCAGGCTAAGCTGGGGGTTTTGAGTGTTGGCGAGGCTATCGCCGCCTTTGGAAGAACTGGCCGATGTTTCAGCCATGCTCCGGGGCGACAGACTAGGGTCCGGAAGATTCACCAATGTGCTTGTCGAAGAATTTCTCCATGGCGGTGTATAGCTCAATGCGGTTTTCTTCTTTCGCAAACCCATGCCCTTCGTTGTCTTTGACCATCCATTCGTAGGGCTTATTGTGCTCTTCCATCTCTTTGCGCAGACGGGTTGCATGCTCGTATTTGACCCGGGGGTCTTTGCGACCATGAACAATGAAGATGGGAGCTTTGATTTTATCAACATGATTGATCGGTGACGCTTCAGCCAGCATTTCCGCATCCGCTACCGGATCACCGACCTGCTGTTTCATCTGCTCTTTGCCGAGATTCCACGCCTTAGGCATGGTGTCGAATAGCAGAGCTATATCCACAACGCCAACATAGTTTACGCCACATTTGTAAAGGTCTGGAGTGGTTGTCACACCCGCCATGGTGGCGTATCCACCGTAGCTACCGCCGTAAATGCATATGCGGTCCTTGTCCGCGTAGCCTTCATCGATCGCCCAGTTAACGGCATCTGTGATGTCGTCCTGCATTTTCCGACCCCACTGCTTATAACTGGCCTCTAGATGAGATCGGCCATAACCGGTGGATCCGCGGAAGTTCATTTGCAGAACCGCATATCCGCGGTTGGCCAGAAACTGGTGTTCTGAATTAAAGCCCCAGAAGTCACGCGCCCAGGGGCCGCCGTGGGGGTTCACAATGAGTGGCAAGTCCTTGGTATTGCCATTGGTTGGCAAGGTCAGATAGCCGTGAATAGTGAGTCCGTCACGAGTGGTGTAGGTGATTGGCTGCAGCGGGGCCATATCTTCTGGCTCGATCCAAGATCTAGGCTCAGCGAGAAATTCTAGCTTCTGAGACTTGCGGTCGTAGAGATAAAAGCTACCTGGGTCAACATCGCTGCCAGTGGAAACAATGAAGAGGTCTTCATCTTTGTTAGCGCTGGCTAAGGTCACCACCAGGTCTGGAAATGATAATTCCAAGGATTTGCGCATTTTGGTGTAGTCATCATCCAGGCCGTGCCAGCGCGGCTGAGAATCAAAATACGTTGCGGCAACCACTTTCTGATGGGCATCTGAGAAAATCAGCCCGCCAGCATCCACGGTTTCATTGTGGAAAATCATCTCGCCATACTGTTGGGTCTCAGGATCAAATTTGAAAATTGCTGCTGTGTCATGGTCTTTCTGGGTTGATACAAACCAGGTCTTGTTGTCGTAATCAAATCCTAGCGGCTGAAAAGCATTGCGATCATCCCAGGCGAAACGGGCGATAACGTCCCAATCGTCATCTTCGGTTTTTCGATACCAGGCTTCGGTGAAAAGCTTATCTTGGGCAAAGGCGCCGCGGATCTTTCCATCGTGGTCGGTAACCCAGCCTGTGACTGTACCGGGGTTACGTTCAACCATTTTCATGCCGCCATTGCGCACGTTCATTCGGTAAACGTCGGGTATGCCTACACGTCGGCTGTCATAGGACACCAGCACGTGCTTTTTGTCGTCTTCAAGAGTGTCTAACAGGGTCGGCGAAGGAATACCGCCGGGGCCCGCTGAGTTGGACTCCAGAGGATTAATTAATGTGGTGATGCGTCCGCCCTTGCGATCAACGGCGTACATGGCAATAGCTTCAATACCGTCAGCATCGACGCCAAAAATAATCCGCTCATCGGATACCCAGGTGTAACCGCCCACGTCCTGATCGTCCAAGGCGGTAATAAACCGAGACTTTGTGCGGTCTTTTAGGTCGATGATGGCAAGGTTTCGCCTTCCCTTGGCAGGTGCAATGGCTGCCATGTACTTGCCATTGGGAGAAACCGACATTTGGGAGTATTGGGCATTTTTGAAAAAATCTTCAACGGAGTAGTTCTTGGCAATTGCCGGCGCGCTTAGGACCGTTAGCGCAAGTAGGCAACAGGCCAGCCGTGAATACGTTTTAAGTGGCTGCATAGGGATCTCCAGAAAGAATGAAAAGCAACAATTGCAACGTGCTGAGGTGGCGTATTATAACGTCGACGCTAAGGGTTTGGTGAGCCAATCGTCATGGGCGGAAAAATTCCCGCTATCGTCGCCTAAAGCGATGGCTACTTGGATTCACCGTCTGAGGTTTAGGATGCCACCCCATAGGTGATTGCGAAGCGTGGCCGTTACAATAACTGCCGAGACACTTGGGGAACCTATTTGACCACGGCATTTTCATTGCAGCAGGCCCTGCTGGCCCTGATCCTGTCAGCCGCTGGGCTGTGTTACGCCGCCTCCTTTCAACGCTACCGTTTTGCTTTGGGGTGGCTGTTGCTGGTTTGGCTAGCTCTAGGCTTGGGCGCGGATCCACTCTCGTCAGCGCTAGGCGTGGCTGTGTCTCATGCAATGCCGGATGTGGTGGGTAACTGGTTACCCTGGAATATGCTGGCGCTGGCCTTATTGCCTCGAATTCCGCTATTTTCGCGGGTCACAATTGCTGTTGTTTTCCTTCTGGCCTGCCAGCAAATGGTGCCTCTGATGCTTTCGCCTGCCGAATTGGCAGACAAAAGTTCGCTTAATGAGTGGCTGGTAGGCTGGTTGCCGGATTGGGTTGGCCCTTGGGCGCTCCCGCTGGAACCCAAGCTGCTGACGGCTGCCTGCTTACTATCGTTCGTCCGCTGGCAGAAAACCCAACAATCATCTGAGTTGTTTCTGTTCCTTTTGGGTTGTTGTCTGCTGATGGCCAGCTTGAGGCCCCAATGGGTTTACCCGTGTTTCCTGGCTGCCTGTGCGATCATGATGCTAGGTGTTTTACTGGCCTCCCACGACATGGCGTTTGTTGACCCGTTGACGCGTCTTAAAAATCGTCGGGCACTGGACAATGCGCTGAAAACCCTATCAGGTAACTTTGCCATCGCGATGCTGGATATCGACCATTTTAAGCGGGTCAACGACCGTTTCGGACATGATTTTGGTGACCAGGTACTGTGTATGGTTGCCGCCAGAGTCAGAGGGTTAAGGTTATGTCAGACTTACCGGTATGGGGGTGAAGAGTTTTGTTTGTTATTCAGAGGTCGTTCTCTGGTAGAGGCCAAGCAGCGCTGCGAGGAAATTCGCCAAGAGGTTGCGCGTCGTCCCGTTGTGATGCGCGCAGGTGGACGTCCAATAAGGAAGCCGCTGAAAAAATCCAGTTACCGGCAAAAAGTGCCCAGCGTCAAAACCTCGGTTAGCATTGGCGTTGCTCATGGAAGTAAACACGCTGGTGATGCCGAAAGCGTGATTGCGGCTGCGGATAAGGCGCTATACCGAGCTAAGAAAGCTGGCCGCAACCGAACTGAAGTGGCGCGTTGATGTTGAGTCATTTGGCTCGATTAGTTGTCTCATAACTTATGCACAGTAACCTCACCGACACGCGCCTAGAGTGGCGCCTCCTAAAATCGTTGCCAGCGCTACTTGCGTTGGCGGTTTTTGCCCCCTTCCAAGGGCAGGCTCAGACCCATCACTATCATGTGGATGTCGATGAAGATCTGTCGGCGTTGACCATTAAGGTGGAGTTGGCTGATCGGGTTCGTACGTTAAAAACCCGTCACGCGCAAACGGCAAAGTACATCAGCCAAACTCGAGTCTGCGGCGCAGGACCGGTTGAGCGCCGCGGTCGGCGACTCGATGTCCCCGTTGGTGTGCGCTGTATCAGTTATCGATATGATCTGGCGCGGGCTGCGGCCGAGAATTCAAGTCCATGGGTACGCCTGGCCGGCAACAACCACATGTCATCGTCTAGCGATTGGCTACTGTTGCCACCGTTGTTGGCTAAGGCCGAAATTGAGGTGGCCTTTTCTTTGGCAAAAGGACAGCGTGTTTCCACCCCCTGGAAGCCGACCAATGTTGCCAACACTTTCCGCTTCGGCCAGTCACCTCGAAGTTCAGATGCTCAGATCGTTTTCGGGACGTTTTTGTTAGAAGAAGTCCCGGTGGCAGGGTCCACGTTGCGGGTTGTGCTGCTTGACGACAACGGCGGTCAAGTGGAGCGCGACAAACTATTGGATTGGCTAAAACAATCCGCAAAAAATGTTGCATCAGCGTACGGCAGTTTTCCGCACCCCAACCCTCAGATTATCGTTGTGCCGGTGCGTGGCAGTCGTAACTCACCGGTGCCCTTTGGGCGAGTGATCCGTGACGGTGGTGAGGCCGTTCAGTTTTTTGCTGACCCTGATCGCCGCTTAGCCGACTTCAACAAGGATTGGACCGCGACCCATGAATTCGCCCACCTATTGCTTCCGCATGTGAAGGATCGTTGGGTCTCTGAGGGTTTTGCCAGCTATTACCAAAATGTATTGATGGCCCGCAGTGGTAACTACTCCGAATCCCTTGGTTGGCGCAAACTGCATGCTGGGATTGAGCGGGCAAGGGACGTCAGGCCAAAGATTAGCCCGAGAGATACCTCTAGCGGTGGGCGTCAGCCGCGTATGATGGTGTACTGGGTTGGCGCCGCTATTGCTCTGCTTGGTGATGTCCAGCAACGACAACAAAGTGGCGGTAGTGAGAGCCTTGAGGTGGTGCTAGGTCGGCTGAGAGATTGCTGTCTACCGTCGGACCGGTCCTGGACGGCATTGGAGCTATTTAGCAAATTTGACGAGTTATCCGAACACAAAGTGTGGCTACCCTTGTACCGACGGTTTGCCAGCTCGCCTGGCGTACCCAATCTTGAAACACTCTACGAGCAGCTAGGAATTCAGGTGGCTCGGGATGGATCAATTACGTTGAATGACAACGCACCTCAAGCCTATTTGCGCCGTCAACTTATGGGGCCGTCACTGCCGGTAAACGCTGTCAGCGTAAAATGAAAACCTTAAAATATGCCTTGGTGTTGGGTGCCTGTATGGGCGCCGCGTCCTTCGGCATCGATTCTCTCACTCCAGCTTTGCCGTTGCTTGCTGAAGAATTTGGCATCTCTTCAGGTGATAGTCAGTTGGCCTTAACGGTTGCGATACTGGGATTTGCCTTGGGCCAGATTCCCGCAGGAATGGTATCCGATCGCTATGGTAGGCGGATGGTGTTGTATTTCGCGCTCAGTACCTTCTCTTTATCCTGCGTGCTGGTAACAGCCGTTGCGGATTTTTCGCAGTTATTGCTATTGCGTTTTGTTCAAGGGATATCGCTGGCTGGTCTGGCGGTCAGTGCCCGAGCGATTGTACGAGATGTGTCTAGCGGCGTAGGTGCTGGCCAACTGATGTCCGCGGTGACCACGGTTATGGCTTCGGCAACGGTATTTGCGCCACTGGTGGGTGGATACTTTTCCTCTGAGTATGGTTGGCGCAGCGCCTTTGTGGTGATGGCGGCTTATGGTCTGGCTTGTTTAATACCGGTGCGGCTAGTGGTGCCAGCAACGCGCCAATCCGGTCGGCGCCAATCCCCATGGCGTCAGTTGGGTACCAGCATCAAAGCCTTTGCTGCTAGTCGGCAGAGCATCCGCGGTGTGCTAGTAAACGCCTGTGCATTTAGCGGTCTGTTTGGATTTATTACCAGCAGTGCGGCTTTGGCCCGGGATGTATATCACGTAAAGCAGGGCTTGCTGGGGCCGGCGATTTCACTGATCCCTTTGATGTTGGTGGTTGCATCTCAGGTTAGTCGAAAGATCGTTGGCACCTTGGGGCTCAATGGACAGGAAAAGCTCGCAGTCTTGGTATTGGCGATCGCTGGCACCGCGCAGCTTGGCGCTGCCCTTTTTGAAGTGCATTCATTAGCTCTGATTTGGACCTTAGCGATGATTTACACCCTGGGTTTCGGGTTGCTGATGCCTGTGGTCACCGCGTTAGTGTTAGACCCTCAGCCCAGATCGGCGGGTTTTGCCGCGGCTATATTGGGCACAACGCAATCTGCGGCAGGGGCAGGGGCGTCGGCGCTCATGGCGGTAACCTACGACCAGACCACGTTACCCATCGGTATGTTGATGGGGGCAGCGGGCTTGTTCGTAGGGGTTTTTCTTTTTGCATTCAAAGATCGAGAATAATACTCCCTTAGAGCCCTTCAGTTTCCGCTCCTCATCGCCGATAGGACAGTTACCAAGGCGATATTTTTGACAGCTAATGCCCCTACCCAATGCAGACAGTGTGTCTTTAGCGCATTCCGATGCCTCATCGACACCACCGGATGTTGTCCCGAAGAAAAATCTAAATCCCGAGGTGTTAGACCGATCTGCAGTCAATGACAGTGAGGACGTCCTGGCAAGGTTGCTTGTTGGCGATGGAGTGATTACTCCCGACCACCTCAAAAAGGGCCAACGTGTAGTGGCCAAGTTGGGGAGAGAATCCACCGTCCTGGCTGTGTTGAAACAGATGGGTGTGGTGACTGAAGAACAAATCTGTGAAGTTTGCAAAAACCATCGCTTCGAGTTGCCATTGGGCGATCTGCTAATGGAAATGGGGTACATCTCGCGGGCAGATTTGCGGGTGGCGCTGAAAATTCAGAAATCTTCCAATGGCAGCGAAAAGCTTGGCGAGATTCTTGTCAAGAAGAGAGTCATCAAAGAGAAGGACCTTGCTCGAATTCTGGCTAGCCAAGTCGGCATGGACTTTGTAGAAATCAAAGTTGCCGATTGTGATGACGCGCTGACCGAAATGATTTCCGCTGAGATTTGCGTCAACTATGGTTTTTTTCCAGTCAAAGAGATTAACGGGCGGGTCCAAGTAGCGTTTTCCGATCCACTAAGCAAGGCATCGCAAAATGCCGCCAACCAGATTTTTCAACGAGAAATTCAAGCTATTGTCAGCACCCAAACCGCGATCAGAAATGCGGCAGCGGCACTTGGCCGACGGCGCTCCCAGAAAGCGGGAAAGCTGCAGAAAATCGATCAGTCCAGTCCACAAGGGTTAGTGGACTCCATGATTCAGGCGGCAGTTGCGCGAGGTGCTAGTGATCTTCATATCGAACCACTGAAAGATCGAGTTCGAGTACGCTTTCGAATCGATGGGGTGTTGCGTGAGCACGCAGATTTTGCCCATGACAAGCTCGCCGCGGTAGTGTCCCGATTGAAAGTGTTGGCCGAGGCAGACATCTCTGAGCGACGTCGCCATCAGGACGGAAGGATTTTGTTTGAAGATCCCAAGTCTGGCTCAATGTTTGACATGCGAGCATCATTCTATGTGACCGTTCATGGCGAAGCCGTAGTGCTGCGGGTGCTCAATAACAACAATACCGTGTTGGATATGTCTCAGTTGGGAATGTCGCCTGCGATGCAGGAACGGTTTAAGTACCAGGGGTTGGACACACCCAGTGGCGTCATCATCGTGACAGGGCCAACAGGGTCAGGTAAGACCACCACTCTTTATAGCTGCGTTAACCATCTAAACGACGAGACTACTTCCATTATTACTGCGGAAGATCCGGTGGAATACGTGGTCGACGGTATTTCTCAGTGTTCCCTTAACAGCAAGCTTGGATTGACCTTTGAAGAGTCACTAAGGCACATGGTGAGGCAGGATCCAGACGTGATTGTGCTGGGCGAGATTCGAGATGCATTTTCGGCGGAGAGTGCAATTCAGGCAGCGTTGACCGGGCACAAAGTCCTGACCACCTTCCATACCGAGGACAGTATTGGCGGATTGCTGCGTCTGTTGAATATGGATATTGAGGCATTCTTGATTTCCTCCACCGTTGTGTGCGTGGTCGCCCAGCGACTCATCCGACGGGTGTGTCCAGAATGTTCGGCCCCCAGTGAGCCTGATTCGAAAGACCTGCAGCTGTTGGGTTGGAGTGCAAAAGATGCTGATGGTGGCGATTTTTGTGTGGGCGCTGGTTGTGAATTTTGTCATTACACCGGATACCGAGGGCGCGTTGCGGTGTTTGAAATTTTGGTGCTTTCCGAAGCTGTTCGCGATGCCATTTTGATGCGCAAAACCTCGGCTCAGATTCGCAAGATCAGTGTCGAGACTTCGGGCTTAGTGACACTGTTGGAAGACGGATTAGAAAAAGCCGCTCGAGGTCTGACTACGCTTGAAGAAGTGCGTCGCACCTTACCCAGGTTAAGCAGTCCCCGGCCGCTTATGGAACTCAAACGACTGACAGGAAATTTGCAATGAGTGATTCAGGTTCACTAGTTGAGATGATCAACGCCAAACTGACTTCCGGCGATATAGAACTACCGGTGTTTGATGAGGTTGCGCTTAAGGTCTACCGGGCGGTGAAGAAAGACGATCTCAGCGCAGAACAAATTTGTGACCTCATGGAAGAGGACCCGGTGCTGGTTGCAGAAGTGCTTAGTACCGCGAATTCATCGTTTTTTTCAGGTTTGGGTGCGGTCAATACGATTCGCGAAGCCATGATCCGGCTAGGTTCCAAGCAGGTGGGTGCGTTGGCGATGTCGGCGGGGCAGAAACGGCTCTATAGCATGTCCAAAGGCTTATACAACAATCGTCTGAAAAAGCTCTGGGCCCACACCAGCGCTGTCGCCATGGGTTCGCGATGGCTAGCGCGCAAAGCGGGATACCTAAATCTCTCCGATGAAGCTTATGTGGGCGGGTTACTCCATGATGTGGGCAAGGTGTCGCTGTTGGCCATCATCGAAGATCTCGCCGCTGACGGTGGTGACACTATTCAGGTGTCCGAGCATGTGGTGGACGTCACTTTAAAACAACTGCACACGCAACACGGCGCTCAGCTATTGAAGCTATGGAATCTACCTGAAACCTTTCAGGAAGTGGTTGCCCAGCAAGAGGCGGAGAAATTCGATGAGTCCAATATAGTTTTGGCCATTGTTCGCTTGGTGGACAAAGCTTGCGCTAAAGAGGGCATTAGCGACTTTCCTGATCCCAGTATTTGTCTTGACAGCGTTAGGGAGTCCTCGGTCTTAAACTTGAACGATATTGTGCTTGCGGAATTGCAGATTGTTGTTGAGGACGCGGCGAACGGTGTGGAAAAGGAGGCGGCATAATGCAAACGACTGCAGCGCAAAAACGGTTGCCGGAAACGGTTGATGTGAAGCATATCTCGACCGCCGTTGCCGCCGAGATTTCCGCCGGCGAATTGGAGTTGCCACTGTTGCCGAGCTCCGCCATGCAGGTTTTTCATCTAGCAAGCGATGCGGATGCCGATATTGGCAAAGTAGCCGGCATGATCGAGCGTGATCAGAAGCTGGCGACGGGTGTGTTGAGGGTGGCCAATTCCGTTGCTTATAGTCCTCGTCAGGAAATTATTACTTTGCGCCAAGCCATCATGCGACTGGGCCTTAAATCCTTGTGTGAAATCGTGCTTGGTGCGGCCTTTAAAGCAACCGTGTTTTCTGATGACCGGTATATGGAGCCAATGCAGGCCTATTGGCGTGCAGGAATTGGCGCGGCGCTATGGGGAAAAGAGTTGGCTAGGATCCGCCGCAAGAACGTGGAAACCGCTTATCTTTGCGGACTGTTGCACAACGTTGGTCAGCCAATGACGCTCAAGATTATCGCCGGACTAGATGGAGCGCCGGGGTTTGACCAATCCTTAGCCGGTGTCGTCGATCAGTTTTCGGTGGAGGTCGGAGCGATACTGGCAGATCTGTGGCAGCTGCCGGAAGTGGTGAAAACCTGCATTACCTACCAGCAAGATTTTGAAGCCGCCGAAAATTACCGCGACGAGGCCTGCGCCGTGCAGGCGGCAACGCAGTTATTTGCAGCCACGCAGTTCGGAACAATCGCTGATGGCGAAAATTTATCTGAGCCTCACCTCGAACAGAGCGCTGAGCCTGCGCCAGACACGGCCCAGGTATTAATGGCATTGCCCTGTTTTCAGGAGCTCAATATTTATCCCGATGATTTGGCTGGCTTGCTTAGCCAACAATCTCGTTTAGCCCTAGCCCTGGAGTCATTCTCATGAGCGAAGACCTATTTGACTTCATTATTATTGGCTCCGGCCCAGCTGGCCAAAAAGCAGCGATTCAGGCTGCCAAAAAACGCTGTCGCGTGGTCCTAATAGAGCGTGATCGACAGATCGGTGGCAGCTGCGTCTATCGAGGTACTATCCCTAGTAAAACGTTGCGGGAAAATGCTTTACAGCTAGCCAGGGCTGCCCAATGTAAGCAAGCGGTAACGGCTAAGCTTGAGCAACATGCACCCATGAACCATCTCATGTCTCGACTTCAGGCAGTGTTGGATAGTCATGATGAATTGATCTCTGATCAGTTGGGTCGAAACGGCATCATTTGCGAGCACGGACGAGCCAGTTTTGTTGATGCTCAAACGGTGTCCGCAACTCGGGTAGATGGCTCTGTTCGAACTTACAAAGCCAAACATATTATTGTGGCAACGGGTTCAAGACCGGGAGCACCAGATGATATCCCGGTGGATCATGAGTACATATTGGACAGTGATTCTGTACTTTCCATGTGTTATCTCCCCGCATCCATGTTGGTACTTGGCAGTGGGGTCATTGCCTGTGAGTACGCGTCAATTTTTGCCTTGCTAGGCGTCAAGGTGACGTTAATAGACCGCTATGCCAGCCCCCTGGGTTTCCTTGACCCTGATCTTTCTGCAAAATTTCTTGAATCGTTTGAGTCCTTTGGTGGTCGATTTTTTGGCAACGCTAAGGTTTCCGATTTGTATTGGGATGGCGCCTGTGAAGTGATTGCCAGATTGGACAACGGTTCCCAGTTCAGCGCAGAAAAAGCCCTGTTTGCCCAAGGCCGAATGGCAAACGTGGACAACTTACAATTGGCCAACGCCGGTCTTGAGGTTAATGCTTACGGTATTTTGGAAGCTGATGAGCATTGTCAGACTAAAGTGCCTGGAATTTATGCGGTGGGAGATGTAATCGGCGCCCCCGCCCTTGCATCAAGTTCGATGGATCAAGGCCGGCGCGCAGTCCGCCATGCGCTTGGTCTGCCTCCCGGCTCTGCGGCCAGTACCATCCCAGCGGGTATCTACACGATTCCGGAGATTGCCAGTGTCGGTTTAACCGAGGCCCAGGCAGTAGAGCAGTTTGGCTCTGTGACGGTGGCTAAAGTCGATTTTTCTGAGGTGGCTCGCGGTCAAATCGCTGGGATCCAGGACGGTTTATTGAAAATGGTGGCTGATAGTGAAGGCCGCCGTTTACTGGGCTGCCAAATCGTTGGAGAAGGGGCTACAGAGCTGATTCATTTAGCTCAAATGGCCCTGGTTACCGATCAAAGAGTGGATATCTTCGTTGAGAATATATTCAATTTCCCAACCCTGGCGGAGGCTTATCGCATCGGCGCATTAGCGGTTATTGCCCAACGCGGTGCGGCCAATGATGAGCAAGTGATGGTTGCTGCAGCTGGTTAGCGGATGATTTGATCCAGATGGCATGTTGAATTTTTGTTCCTGCGCCACAATACTTGCGGGCTGGGACTAAATCGGGAAGCTAATGCCTAAGATCACTTACATAGCCAATGATGGCACGCGCACAGAGCAAGACGTACCTTTGGGTTGGAGCGTCATGGAAGGTGCTGTTCAAAACAACATCGACGGTATTGATGCCGATTGTGGCGGTTGCCTGAGTTGCGCCACCTGCCATGTGTTTATTGAACCTGAGTGGGTAGACAAACTCCCTCCCCGCGAGGACCTTGAAGATGACATGCTTGACTGTGCTGCAGTGGATCGCAACGCCAACAGTCGCCTCAGCTGTCAACTCACTGTGACCGAGGAAATGGATGGGCTAGTGGTAAAAATGCCCGAGTTTCAGAGTTGAGGGACTGTCCTCAACCAACCGCTAACCGCCAACGCCGAGCGTGAATGGCGATCGTGAACGATGACTTAAGCCGTCTTGGCGATTTGTTACGTGGTCGTCGCACTGTCAATTTCTTTACCGATAAGGCTGTCGATCATCAGCTGATCGCTGATGCAGTAGACGTTGCTCGATGGGCGCCTAATCACCGCTTGACCGAGCCTTGGCATTTTTTCCATTTGGGTACAACAAGCCGAGCACAGGTGATCGACTTGGCGGTTGAATTGGCGAAAAACAGTAAAGGTGATACCGCAGCGGTTTCCCGACGAGCGAGGCTGGAAGCGGTGCCGGAGTGGTTGGCAGTGACGAGCGCAGTGTCGGACGATCCGTTGTTGGATCGGGAAGACTATGCTGCCACCAGTTGCGCCATCCAAAATTTGATGCTGTATCTGTGGCAAAGCGGCGTTGGTAGTAAATGGACAACCGGAGAGGTCACTCGCTTACCGGAAACCTTGCGAATTTTGGGGCTAGATCCAGCGCACCACCGAATCGCAGGGTTACTCTGGCTTGGTTATCCACGCCAACCCTCTGAATCCATTCGAGGGGATTTCCGGGCCGTGTTCACACGGTTGGATTAAACCTAACGGGTAACGGTTTTTAGCATGACCCACAGCATTGTTTTCGGTAACGAAAAGGGCGGCACAGGCAAGTCAACGCTGGCCATGCACGTCGTTGTGCATCTCTTGCGACAAGGTCATCGAGTATCAGTGATCGACCTGGATTCACGCCAGCGGTCGGTCTCTCGCTTTCTGGAAAATCGCCGCGCCTACCAAGAGACAAATAAACTGCCGTTGCCGCAGCCGCGCTGGACCGCGCCGAAGGCGTCTAATATCCGAGAATCTATTGGCAAACGAGAGGCCCAAGAGCAGGCCAATCTTCAGCAAGCGTTGGCTGAACTAAGACCAGAAGCAGACTTCCTGGTGATTGATTGTCCAGGTGGCCACACGCACTTTTCCCAATTGGCTCACGCCCTAGCTGATACCTTGGTGACACCCCTGAACGACAGCTTCGTTGATCTAGATCTGTTAGGCGAGGTGTCAGCAGAAACCTTTGAAGTGACCCGACTCAGTCACTATGCGGAGATGGTCTGGGAAAGTCGGAAATTTCGTTCCGCTGGTGAGCTTGCGCCCCTGGACTGGGTGGTCACGCCGAATCGGGTCGGAAGTCTGCAGTCAAGGAATAATCAGCGGGTAGATGGCGTACTTGAGGCGCTCAAGAAACGCTTGATGTTCCGCTACGAGCGGGGGCTTACTGAGAGGGTTATTTATCGCGAGTTATTTGTCAGCGGACTGACCCTCATGGACTTAGCCGACCTGCCGGGTAAAGGATTAACCCAGATGTCCCATTTGGCGGCCCGCGAGGAAATTCGGCGGCTGGTGGCCAGCCTCAATTTACCGTGACCGCAGAGCCGGAAACGATCCAACAGCGAGATGCCCAATCTAAGCGCAATCTAAAGATTTATATGAGTGCGCAGGTTCTGGACCTGCACGGATTGTGGATTCATCGGGTGGCGTTAGGCTGGCTCACTTGGCTTGAGACTGAGTCAGAATTTTGGGTCGGCATGATTGCCTTCGCCCAGTTCTTCCCTGTGGTTGTGTTGGGTCCGCTGTTTGGCGTGTTGGCTGACCGGTTAGATCGTCGCCGATCGGCAATCGCGCTCAATCTAGCGATGACCACCGTTGCCGTTGTTATGAGTGTGGCCAGTTTTGCTGACCTACTAGATATTTGGGTGATTTTGGCATTGTCATTGCTCCAAGGGATTGCAGCCGGAGCTTACTCTCCCATTCGCATGTCACTGGTGGCGAACCTATTGGCGCGCACACATCTGGCTCGCGGCATTGCCATCAATAGTCTGGCGTTCAATGCCTCCCGGTTTCTTGGCCCCATGTTTGCCGGCTTAATTATTGTCAATTGGGGCATTTCCTGGGCGTTTGCCATTAATGCAATCAGCTACTTTTTCATGCTCATGGCGCTTTTGGCGGTGCGTCCTTTAGCTCGGCCAACAATCGGTGGTGAAAATCGTCAAGTATTGGATGAGCTGATTGAGGGACTGCGCTATGCGCTCGATCACAGCTTAATTCGATCGTTGCTATTACTCGCCATGGCGGTGGCGATCTTTGGGCGTGGTGTCATCGAGATGTTTCCGGCATTTGCCGACGGTGTATTTGCTAAAGGCGCCGTGGGATTGGCCTGGTTGACCTCGGCCAGCGGTGCAGGCGCCGTGCTGGCCGGGCTTTGGCTAGCACGCCCAGGGCGCCGTCCCTTGCGTTTGGTCGCAGCACTGTCCTCGCTGGTTTCGGGGTTTCTGGTGGTCGCTTTCGCCTTCACCCAGAGATTCGAATTTGGATTGGTTCTAGCTGCGTGTATGGGGTCATGTTTCACGTTTTTCGGAATTTCGGTGCAAAGCCTGCTGCAGGCTCACGTGGATGAGAGTTTTCGCGGCCGCGTCAGCAGTTTTTGGGGCGTGTTTGGGATCGGGGGATCCGCCCTGGGTGCCTTTTTCCTGGGCGCGCTGGCACCTAATCTGGGTCTAGGTTGGGTCTGTGTGGGTTCAGGCGCAGTGTGTCTAAGCTTGTGTTATTCCACCTCAACCAATCTGCTGCGTGGACGTGGCTTGGACCGCTGATCCAAGGCTTAAGGTCTACGATCATTGGCAGCTCGGTGATTCGTGGTTAACATTAACGCATTGCGACACATTGCGTGTCTTGCCTATCAACTGGAGATTTTATGGCTGCTGAAACGACCTTAGACGTAACCATTGGGGACGTCACCATGAAGATGTTTGTGTGCACGCCCGAGGCGTCAGCACCGGTACCGGGGGTATTGGTCGGTCATAGTTGGGCTGGGCAAACGGAATTTGAAAAAAACAAGGCACGTCAAGTAGCGCAGTTGGGCTATGTGGGCGTGGCCTTGGATATATATGGTGATGCTCGTAACGGTGCCAACCCGGATGAAAATGGTGCGCTGATGCAGCCGATGTTGGATGATCGCGCTGAGCTGCAGCGCAGGCTTATTGCATCGCTTAAGTCCACCGCGGCTTTGCCGGAAGTGAATGCCGATGCTATCGGTGCTATGGGGTACTGCTTTGGCGGCTTGTGTGTGTTGGATTTAGCGCGCGCCGGAGCCTCAGTGCGTGGCGTCATCTCAATTCATGGGCTTTTTGTGGCGCCGGACAATATCGTCAACCCAACCATCAATGCCAAAGTGTTAGCCTTGCACGGCTGGGATGACCCCATGGTTAAACCCGATCAGGTGCTGGCCTTGGCCGATGAAATGAACGCCGCGAATGTCGACTGGCAACTTCATGCTTACGGTAAAACCCTGCACGCATTCACCAACCCGGAAGCCAACGATCCAGATTTTGGCACCATGTATAGCGCCTCTGCTGATCGTCGTGCCTGGGCTTCAAGCAAAGACTTTTTCGAAGAAATTTTCAGTTGATTGAATTCGAGATCATGGGCCCCAGTTGGGGCTCATGATCTGGGCAAGCGAACTATTGAGGGTGATCTATCAAATAATTTTGATAGGACTCCCGCAACGGTTTTTTGTCTATTTTTCCCGTTGCCGTCAGTGGAATGGTGTCCACCGCAACAATGGCATCCGGCAGTTGCCAGCCGGCAAATTGTTCACCTAAGACATCGTTGATGGCCTGGGGATTTAGCGTCTTGCCGTCAGCCATTTGGACCAACAGGAGAGGGCGCTCTTCCCATTTTGGATGGGTCGCCCCAATACAGGCGGCCAAGGCAATGTCCGGGTGCGCCACTGCTGCATTTTCTAAATCCACCGAACTGATCCACTCGCCGCCGGACTTAATCACATCTTTCGCCCGGTCGGTAATATGCATGAACCCAAATTCGTCAATGGTTGCGATGTCGCCAGTGTCGAACCAGCCATCGTCATCCAGGGCGCTTTCCTCCTCGCCGTAATACCGCTCAACGGTCCAGGGGCCTTTGACTAACAGTTTGCCGAAGGTCTGTCCGTCATGGGCGAGAATTTTGCCCTCGTCATCGATAATTTTCATATCGACCCCAAAGGGCACTCGACCTTGCTTGCAGCGAAGGTCGTAATCACTGTCCTGATCCACCGGTTCCTCCATGTAGCCGTTTCGCCGATTGACCGTCCCTAAGGGGCTCATTTCCGTCATCCCCCAGGCGTGCAGAACCTTGACGCCATAGTCGCGATCGAAGGTCTCGATCATGGAGCGCGGTGCTGCGGATCCCCCGATCACAACTTCCTTGAGATGCTCAAGCTGAGCGCCAGTGGATTTCAAATGACCCAGCAACATCGACCAGATTGTTGGTACTGCGGCTGCAAAAGTGCAGCGCTCATCATTGAGCTGTGTGGCAATGGAGGCGCCGTCCATATGTGGCCCTGGCATGACCATCTGGGCGCCAACCATGGGTAAACCAAAGGCTAAACCCCAAGCGTTGGCATGAAACATTGGCACCACCACTAAAACTCGATCAGCGCTACCCACGTCCATCGCATCTTTGCTAGTGGCGGCATAGGCGTGTAACACGTTGCTCATATGGGAATACATCACCCCTTTGGGGTTGCCGGTGGTACCGGAGGTGTAGCAAAGGGATGAAGCGTGGTCGGCATCAACCTGGGCCCATTTGCAGGTAGGTTTCTGTCCTTCCAACAGCGTTTCATAGCAGTGCCAGTTTTCCGGTAGATTTTCCGGCATATGCTCTTGACTGGTCATCACAATGACCTGTTCCAAGGAGGGCACTTGGTCTTGCAATGATTGGACCAGAGGTACAAAAGTGAGGTCTACCATGAGCACCCGGTCTTGGGCATGATTCATGATGTAGACCAGTTGCTCCGGGAACAGTCGGGGATTAACGGTATGACTGATGGCACCAATGCCCATGGTGGCAAACCAACACTCAAGATGGCGATGGGTGTTCCAGGCCATGGTGGCGACGCGGTCCCCGGGGGACACACCTAATCCCAAAAGAACGTTACCCAACTGGCCGGTGCGGTCAAAAGTTTGCGCATAGCTTTGACGATGGACGCCGCCTTCCACGGTGTTGGTGATGATGGTTTGTTGACTATGCCAGCGGGCCGCATGCTCCAGCAGCGAAATCAGGTTGATGGAAGATGACTGCATGAGTCCTTGCATGATGTTGGCCTGGGATAGAAAACGTTCAGGAAGTTTCGCCTGCGCAGCAGCGCGGTGCAACCGGTAATCGACATTTTGCGCTAGTGGATGGACGAGGTTGGCTTGACTGGCCGAGCAATAACGAAATAAGCAGGGCCATAAGCGGTTTTTTCTCCCAAATCAACGCAAACAGCCCCGTGCTGCTAGGCCACTTGAGCCCGTTCAATCATTAGTACTGTAATACCGAGCCAGAACCGATTATCTTGCGCTAACGGCCGAGACCTCGGCGCTGCGAGTTGGTTGGTAAAATTGGACTTCCTTCTGCCCTTGGCAGCGCTGTTGGCGTTGTTGATTGGGCCGCTGTTCTGGCATTTTTCAACCCAATCTGACGCACTGGGCAGTGCAGTTGATGGATTTGCCGTAGTGGCGGTAGGTGGGTTGACGCTGGTGCTAATTATCCCTGGCGCCATAGCTGGCGGCGGATTGATTGCGATGTTGTTAATTGTAGTCGGATTAGTATTGCCTCGCCTTTTGCACCAACTGGGCCCCACTAGAGCCGGTATGAGCGCAGATCGGGTGCTGCTTGCAGGATTGATTATCCATGCAAGCATTGAGAGTGCGGCCCTGGCTGCATCTACCGAAGGCAGTCATCTAGGGCTTGCGATCGTGGCCCATCGTGTGCCAGTAGGGTTGGCCATATTCATGTTGGCGCCCAATTCCCGTGATGGCTGGATTGCCATAGGGCTCATTATGCTCGCATCGTTGTTGGGGTATGCCGGTGGCTACAATGTGAGTGAACTCACGACGCAAAATCACGCCTGGTTGGATGGCTTTGTTGCCGGCTCACTACTCCATGTTATCCAAGGTCATCATGCGGGTCATGCTCATGGACCAAGCTGTGACCATCCCTCAGAGAGCGAGCCTAATGCGTCATTGAAATCCGCTGAAGACCAATGCCATCACCACGACGTCACCCACAATCATGATGACCCGTCACACACACATTCATCGACAAAAGACACTGTGTATGGCGCTTTCGGGGCATTGGCGGGTGCCGGTGTGCTGGCGGCCGCGCTCATAGAACCCCATGGGCATCATCATCTTGAGGCGACTCATCCCAACATGTTGGATCAGTTCATCAATCTGGCGTTGATCAGCGCGCCCGCGCTGCTCGCAGGATATCTTTTAGCTGGGCTGATCGGAGTGGTAATGGGAGGGCGAACAGCCCGCTGGTTAGGGTCTGGGAATCGTTTCTCCCAGGCTGGAAAAGGGCTGATCTTTGGATTGCCTTTACCCATTTGCTCCTGCGGCGTTCTGCCGGTTTACGAATCTCTACTGCGCCGCGGCGCTGCGCCCGCTGCGGGCTTGGCGTTTCTGGTGGCGACGCCGGAAATCGGCATCGATGCGTTGGCCATCTCGTTACCGTTGCTGGGAACCGAGTTGACGGTGGTCAGGCTGCTGGC
>CAZLJY010000017.1:0-39143 GCA_964559945.1 uncultured Gammaproteobacteria bacterium
ATCGCAAACAGGTTTGCCTAACGTGATTGACCCTAAAGACCTTAACGGACTTAACGGCCTGAATTTCAGTGTGACAGGGCTTTCAGACCTACAAGCCAGAGGTGCAGGCGACATAAATGCTGATGGCATTGACGATCTTGTTATGGGGGCGAGAAGATTTGGAGTGCCGCCATTCCGTAATCGGGGCGCAGTATTTGTGGTGTATGGATCACGATCACCTTTTCCTGCCACATTCCAAGTGGCCGGCCTGAGTCCGGCTGCTGGAACGTGGATTGTTGGTGCCAAGTCGGGTGACTCGCTGGGACGGTCCCTCGACGCAGCAGGCGATGTTAATGGCGATGGTATTGACGACATCATTGTGGGGGCGACTGGGATTGCCGTCGGCGGTGGCGCTTATGTACTTTTCGGCGGGCCAGGCAGTCTTGGCTCGGCGGCTCAGGGATCATTGGTCTCGGCGTTAGATGGAATTGTGCTTTTGGGTACCGTTCGTACGGATTACGCGGGATCGTCGATCAGCGGCGCGGGCGACGTTAACGGTGACGGTCTGGCCGACGTCATTATAGGCGCTCCTTTGGCGGATCCAGGGTTTTCCACTGAAGGGGAATCGTACGTTGTCTACGGCAACAACCCCAATCGAATCTACGCCAATGGCTTTGAGCGCTGAGTGATGATGTCGAGAAAACCCCTTGCCGCTGTTTGCCTAACATTACAGAAAATTGTGTTGTTTGGCTGCCTAGTCACCTCGCCAATTTGTGCAGAAACGTTCTGGGAAAAGGGCTTTCAACGTGCAGGAATAGACGGCACGGTTAGCACTTCACTAAGCGTTGGAAACCTGACCTATTTTGCCGGGCAGATTCGCGCGGCTGGCGCTAAGACAGCTGGTGGTGTTGTGGCCTATGATTGGTCCACAGGGCAATGGTCAATATTGCCTGGCCGATTCGGTCGACGTCGTCCATTTGAACTTCGTACGGGCCAAATTAACGCCTTAGCAATGTTCGACGATGGCGATGGGCCACGGTTGGTAGCTGCTGGCGGTTTTGAAAACATAGATGGGCAGCCAATAGCCAACATTGCCCAGTGGACTGGTCAGCAGTGGGAGCCGCTGGGTACACTTAATGGCGCCATCAACTCCCTGTCTGTCAGTAATTCAGGAAACGAGTCCACACTTTATGCAACAAGTAGTTTTTCATTGCTGGATGGACAATCTGTAGCCAGGCGAACCGCGGGCGAATGGCAGGCAATGGGAACCCTTCCTTCTGGTGGTGAACAGCGTGTGATTTATGTATGGAAACATGCGGGCGTCGACAGAATTTTTGTTGCTCGAGATGAGGTTGTTACCTTGAGGGAGTGGAATGGTAGCGAATGGATAGAGGTTGGTCTCACCATTGAGGGAGGGGATCCAGAGATACTGGCGCTTGGCAGCGTTGATGAAAACCTGTTGATCTGCGGCGATTTTGACACTGCCAATGGCGAACCGGCTGAAGGATTGGTTCGGTGGGATGGCGTTGAGTTCGAATCGCTGACCTTTGAGCCTCAGTTAAGTCCAGGATCTATCTGTGAGCAGGTAGCCGGTCATGATTCAAACATTGCACCAGGCACAGCGCAGTTTCGCCTTTCAGTCCCTAGGTCTGGTGATGATTTCATTTATCAGTGGACACCTCCCGGCCCCGCAACACTGGTTCCCCCACCTGCGCTGACTTCGTCCGAAGGCCCCGGCGTGTTTGGTATCTCAGGACCGCTAGTTGCGGGACCTGAAGGCAGTCAGGGGTTTGCCGTTACCCTGCTGCCAGGAACGGCCTCTGACACTCGCTCGCCATTGTTTGCCTATCTTAACGAACGCTGGAGTAGCGTAGCAGGACCTGTTGATGGCCTCGGGCTTTCCAGCGTTGGCACGGTTGCACTGGTAGACATTAACGGCCAAACCGAGTTGGTAGTGGTTTCCGGTCCAGACCAACAGTCGTTGGTCCTGCAGGCCGGCCGAGCTCCAAGAAACGTTGCGCGGCTGAAGAACGGGCGATGGGAAGGCGTAAGTACGCCTGGTCGCGTGTCATCCGCGATCGTCCGCAAGATCCAGAACGAGGTCCGGCTTTACGCTGTTCTTCGTGTGCTCCAAGACGATTGGGCTATTGGACAATGGACCACCGAGGGTTTTATTCCAGTGGATGCGACACCGTTTAGCCAGAGCGCGCACATCGAAGTCGCAGAACGTGATGGCGAGGAGGTTTTTTACTACGGTGCGGTTGATGCCGATTCCGTCCCCACCCTGAATATACACACCGTGCAGGGTTGGCAAACGCTCAGCGGATTCAGGCAGTATTTCAATGTTATGAGAGCATTTGACGCCGGAAACGGCCCGCAACTTTATGCTTCTGGACAATTTGACGGCGCCTCTGGTGTGATCGAGCACCTGGCGCGACATAACGGCTTTGAATGGGAAGACACGGGTTACCCCGGATTGGCGCCGGTGTTTTACCTGGACGTGGTGCCTTGGCAAGGCAAGCTACAGTTGTTGGTTGTCACAAATCGAGTCTCTAACATTTGGTTATATGATGGCGCTACGTGGACCCTTTTAAATGGACCCGAACCCGCAGTATCTTTTACTGTCAGTGCGGCCCAAGTTGTCGACAATTGTTTATTGGTAGGCGGCGTTTCCAGATTGGCTGTAGGGGCCCAGACGGATCATTTTATCCACCGTTACTGCAACGAGGTTGAAGGCTGGACCCAGGTTTTTGATGCCTTTAATGGGCCGATCACTTCGATGGCGACTCGGCCAGATACCGGCGACGCCTCGCTTTGGGTCGGTGGTGATTTTTCTGGCAGCGGCAAGTTGGCGTCCAAACGCATTGCCAAGGGCGTTCTGTTTCGTCTTTTTGTGGACTCCTTCGAATCCGGTAATGCTGCTCCCTCGCCGAGACAGTGATTTCGGAAAACGGCTCGAAGTATTTTTTCTCCTGGTTCAAGGGGAAAAGTGAGTCGCCATTAGTTGATCAAGTTGGGCAAACACAACGTTACTTCGACTCGTTAGTAGAGTTTCGGCAATGTCGAAAGCCTTTCGCACTTTTGATTTGTCGATGGGAAAAGCGCTTTTGAAAACGCCCTTGAGCAACGGGGATACTATCTGGCGCGCGGCGATCGGCGGAGCGACGTTGCCGCGGGTTAGCGGTGAGAAGTCTAATCATTGACGCGCTCGATCGGTCAACAAAGTAAATTGGGGTCAGGTTCAAGTGCCACGATTCGCCAGCACTGCCCTTTGTATTCACCCATTAATCAAACCCTTAGCGCCATGAGATTCCCGGTAGAATCTCCGATGATCGAATCGCGAATTGATAGTGTTTTACCCTGGCACTTGAGCCTGACCCCATAAATTACATGCACGCTTTAAGGTGCGGTGAACACATGCCCGAAAAACTCGTTGGTGTTTGAGTTGGTCTGCTCGCGGATGGACACTTGTCGGAACGGCTCTTGCACCTGAAAACCGATAAACGTGCGGTTGCTGTCGCTGGCTGAAAAATCTGCGGAAAACACAATGTCGGCGACAGGGCAATCCGCGCTATTGGGGTCAAAGACGCTGGCGCAGGCAAGTAAATTAAAGGGTGTGGCGTCGCCGTCTGGGTCAACGAAATCAAACCCGAATGCCGTCACCGGAAACGGACCAGTGCGGATGTCGAAATCTTCTAGATCATTCAGGGCCAGGTCAAAGGTTCCGCCGGGTCCACCAAGGTCTGGCAGCGCGCTGGTCCAAGCGCTGAAATTCAGCGATGAAGGAGCCAGAGGGATAAAGGTAATGCCACTTTGCGTATGTTCACCAGCAATCGAGCCACTGTTGGGATATGGCCCGGTTACATCGCTCGCTCCGGTGGCATCCAAGAATTGCTGGCGGTCCAGGAAGAGCCGCGACTCGTTATCTTCGAAAGACGTTCTGAACACCACGCCGACGAACCCATCCACGGCTTCGGCGGCATGTTCATGGGCGCCAATGTCGACCCGACCTTCGGCAACGCGCGGTAAGCCACGTTGATCGGTCAGCGTCGATTGTAAGTACTCGCGGTCGCCCTGGTTGTGTGCGCCATCGCCTGGCGTTACCGCCAGCGTCAATGTGGGTCCACCGTTGTCGCGCAACTCACTGTCCACCACCCCAGCGCCTACCCCAATTTGGTCACCCGGACGCGAATCGAAACCGCACTGGCTTCCGAGCAAGGAAAATCCGCCTTCCGCGTTGCGCGGCCCGGTGCAGTTGGCGTTGTTTGGAGCGCTGTTGCCGGCGACGATGGAATGATCCACGGTGACACCCGTGGCTGGGTTGGACGCGACGAAAACGCCGCCCCCATTATTGCTCTGGTTGCCAACGGCTGTAACGCTGGTTAACTCAATGACGCCTCGGTCCAGGTGAACCGCACCGCCGCTGCCAGCGGCCGTGTTCTCAAAGAAGGTGGAATTTTCAACTTGCACCTGGCCCGAGAGCGGAAACGCCTTGTAGATCGCCCCACCGTCACCGCTGGCTACATTTCCCGTAAACAGAGAGGCGCGGATACTCATCGACCCAAAAATGTCGAGGGCACCGCCACGCCCTGGAAACCCGTCAGTGCGGTTGCCGGTGAAGGTGCTTTGCTCGACGGTGAGCGTCAAGTCGCTATCGGTATCGATTGCCCCGCCGGCGACGCCGGCAACGTTGTTGTCGAAGGTCGTGCGGATGATACGTAAAGGGCTGTCAACTACCCGCAAAGCGCCACCGCTGCCCGCGGCGGTGTTGCCAATGAAACGGCTGGCAATGATCGAGCCATCTACCGACGCGAGATTGACCGCGCCCGCGAAACTATCCGCATGGTTGCCTTCAAACAGGCAATCGACGATTTGTATTGACCCGTTGCTGAAGCCGACAGCCCCATGGACGCCCGGACCATTCTCGTTGCCGAGCGCCTGATTGTCGATAAACTGAACACGCTCAAGGTGAACCGATGCGCCGCTGCCGAGAACACGAAGTCCTGCACTGCTCTCGGCTTGGCCGTCGCGCAAGGTGAGGTTGCGAAGCGTCAGTGTCTCAGTGCTACTAAGGGTGGCGCCGACTAGCGAGAATAGGCCCATCGCCGTCGGGTCGCGAACCACCGTTGCTCCCTGACCATCGATCTCCACAGATAGAAACGAACCAAAGGTCACGCTGAGGTTTTCCAGCCGCAGATACGTTGCGTCCGGCTGCAAGCGAATAATGAGGGGTTCAGCGTCGCCACTGGTGATAATCTCGCAGTCGCCGCCGGCCGAGTCTTGGGCGGCGCCAAACGCTTCTGATATCGAGCACTCGCCGTCACCAGCGATAGAGCTATCGCTTTGGCTGGTGACCGAAACGATGGAAGCTGCCAATAACGGGCCTTGCGCAAATAGGGTGATGGCAGAAATCAGCGCTGTGGCGATTTTGCGGTTGTGTCTTGTCGAATTCATGATCGGTTCAACCCGATTAAGATCTCAACTTCATTCTAGCTGGAAAAAACGTCTCTAGCCTAAAATTGGGGTCAGGTTCAAAATTGGTATGGCGAAAATTGGGGTCAGGCTCAAGTGCCAGAAAATTGGGGTCAGGCTCAAGTGCCACAGTTCGCCAGCGCTTCCCTTTGTATTCACCCATTACTCAAACCCTTAGAATCTCAAATGATCGAATCGCGAATTGATAGTGTTTTACCCTGGCACTTGAGCCTGACCCCATAAATTGAGCCTGACCCCATAAATTGAATTCCTTGAGCCTGACCCCATAAATTCGCAAATTACGCTTCTAATCCTTGTACCCCAATTCAAGGAAGAAACCATGAGGTCTACTCAGCACTCGCAATTCGTAGCAAATCAGGACGTTCGTGCCATTTTCTTGAGGGTGCTACTGGCGGTGGTCGCCCTCGCCGCGGTGGGGCCACGGCTCACCAGCGCCCAGGACTTCGGTCCGCTTCCTACCGGTTCGGTGGAGGTATCCGGCTCTTATTCTGTCTCGATCTCAAACCCCTTCTGGAGCTTTAATAACTTCGCCCGGGAGTGGCAGGACCATTGTACCTACATCGGCTATCACTCTATGCAGGATCAGGGCACGGGATCCTACGGCTTTCAGTCTATTCAGTCCGACGGTGAGGTGACCGGGCTGTCGTTCCGGGATTCCTCCGAGCGTGGCACCATCCCTTCCGGTGAGGACGTGCCGACTGACAACCGGTGGTACTTTGGCGGTGGCGGCACCAACCGATGTTCTGCCGCGGCCGTTCAGGCGGCCCAGCTGGCGGAAAGTCGGGCGGCGCAGCCCACTCGCTATTTCTTCCGTGCGACGGACGGGGCGCCCGAGGCTGATTTTGAGTTTGCGGTATCGGGCCCACTTCTGCTCGACATCAACTTTACGGACCGCTCGTCAGACCCCAACAACCAGCCGCTTACCTACCAGTGGAATTTTGGTGACGGGTCCACATCCACCGAATCCAGCCCCACTCACACGTTCGCACAACCCGGTTCCTACGAGGTCACGCTTACCGTCACCGATCCCGGTGGTCTCGACCACTCCCGCGAGTATCGGGTAAACCCAGGGCAGGCGCTTAAGGTGGCGATTAATGTCACGCAGGAAACGCTGCACAAGGGCACCCAGATACCGGCCCAGCTCACGCTCAGCAACGTGTCAGAAACGACCCTCACTGGCGTTGAGGTTTCCTCACTCTGGACAGACAGCGACCGCCTAATGATTGTGGATGGGCCCGCGCCGGCAATCCCATCGACACTCAGTCCTGGGCAACAGGTCACGGTTGACTACACGCTTGAGACTTTAGAGGCCGGGCGACTGGCGGTGCTCGGTATTGGCAGGGCCGTCCTTGATCAGTTCGAGCTGGAAGCGTTTGGCGAACGATTCTTAACGGTCATCCCCAACCTAGAGGTGAGCTTGAGCACCGACGTGACTGAGGAAACGGCCATTGGAGATTCGTTTACTGTTACTGCCACGCTCACTAACGCCGACGAGGATTCGATCTCCGATATCTCAACCGGTGTCCTTGAGCTTATCCCCTCCACTCTGTCCAGTGCTGTCAGCGGGCCGACGGCCGCGGGCGGCGGCAACCCCCAGGTGTCACCAATCACTCTTGCACCAGGAGAGACCACCACTATTACCTGGGTTCGTCTGGCAGAAGCGGCTGGCCTGGCAACCATTTCGGCGCGGGTAACCGGGCGCAACCCAGGCGACAACACCTTGTTCTCAGTCGACGCGTCCACGCAGGCCGGTATCGACTTGCCTGACGTGAGTGTTCTTGCAACCTCATCATTCTCCAAGAGCGGCGATGTGATTTTGGGCCGGTATGAGATTATCCTCACCAATGACGGCGGACCCGCTGAGAACGTTACCCTGCGCAGTGAGTTCCGGCTGTCCGAACGATTAAACGACACGCGAGTTGGGCAAGATCGGACCGGATTCCCACGCCAGCTTCACGTGACCGGTATCTCGGACCCAGCCTGCTCGGCGGTACCCAGCGGCTTTGTTGGCGGCGGCTTTTCCTGCAACCTGTCTTTGCCCGGTAATGATGACCCTCAGGGTAACAACGTCAAATTCATCGAAATTGAGGCACGGGTAGTAAACGCTGCGGACCTGCCATCACTCACCTTCAAGGCGATTGTGCCCGGCGACGTTGACCCAACGGACAACGAAAATACCGCCTCCACTAAACCCACGTTGGACAACGGATCGCTGGCTCAGACCCGCCAGGCCATGGCCGCTCTCGACGCTTATTTTGACTACGAAACCGATCTGCTTGGCGTGGCCTGCAATGATTATCGGCGCGACATATACTCACGCTTTGAGCAGATACGACTGGATAACCCGGAAGTATTCGCCAACCTGTCGTACGGACCAATTACCAGCGGCGACTACACCACCGAAGTGGGAAGCCGCGCCGGCCACGTTGGCTTGGTGGTTTACCGGCGAGATACCGATTACCGGGAGACGGGCATCGTGATCCACGGCACGCCCTCTGTTTCACCGCTGGGCGCCTTTGCCGACTCCTTCGACACGCAGGTTGGCCAATTCCCCATGGGCGATCAGCCATTGACCACCCGGCTGCGTGGTACCAGTGTCCACGGCTATTACTATCGAACTCCGGCCGTACAGTTTCCCGGCCTTGCCCGCCCAGAGAACGACGGTTGCGGTTTTGAAGGCAAGTATGTGGACAACGCGAACGAGTTCAGCCGACGGACCAGCTGTGTCCCGCCGGCCGGAGCGGGTAACCCGGAGCCGGACATCAACATCTTTACTTGCCCTTTCGAACCCAACGCCGCTGTCATCACGACCGAAAGCCCAGTCGATATTCGAGCCACAAATTCGGCTGGGCAGCTGATAGAGACGCAGGACGGCGTGCTGGTCAATCAGGAATTGTCAGATGGCATTCACAGCATCGCGATCCCCCATAGCGACGGCACGTTCGGATGGACGCTGGTGCTACCAGCAGACGACTATGAAGTAGAGCTGATGGGCACGGGCAATGGCCCTTATCGCCTCACGATGTCGCGCTTCGATTCTGCGGGCGAGTCGGTGGATACGATTGTCGAAGGTACCGCAGTACCCGGTGTGGTCGAGTCCTTCTCCTTCTCCGACACAATCCTCAGGGATAGTTTCGAATCAGTGGACTGAGTAGAGTCGAAGTTCTAGTTGGGCCGCCGGCTTCGAGAGTCTGCTAAAACCAAAGCGGGAACGCGCGGGCTGGCTGATTGCCCGCCCGCCGCGTTGGAACCTCACGGGGCCTTCTGCGCGGCGACGTGCAGGATTTTGTGGGGGCTATGCTGGCCCCCAAGCGGTCGCCGGGTCGATCGAGAAGGAGAATGCTAAAATTGGGGTCAAGTCCCAGTGCCACAGTTCGCCAGCGCTTCCCTTTATATACCCACTACTCAAACCCTTGACGCTCAGCGATTCCCGGTAGAATCTCCGATGATGGAATAGCGAATTGATAGTCTTTTACCCTGGCACGAGAACCCATAAATTCGTCGCCTGACCGTCTGCTGCGTTATGCGCTCCCAGTGGCCACGCCTTTTGTCTATTCAAATCCCGAGCGGAAGATGAGTCCTTGTGGACCCAGCACCAAATCGTTTGGCGATGCGGTCACACCGTCCACCGTGACAGGCGCTGCATTGATGAAACTGCACAGCCCTTGGATGGCTGGTCCGGCTGAACAATCAACATCAGGGAAAATGATATCGCCGTATCCCTGACCGTTGTCGGTGGAGATGAAGTATTGGCCATTTTGCAAACGCACCGAATACCCGCCGTTGGCGGCTGACTCACTCGACGCAACCCACACTTCGTTGGCGTCCCAAATATCAATGTCGACACCGCCAATGCTGTTATCGTTGGACCCATCCAATACTTGCCCGGACAACCCCTGGATTCGGCGCACCCCGACTGCTATTTCTCGCACATCGTTGGGCTGAAGGCTGACAAAACGCTCAGCTGGCGACGCGCATTGGTCGTTGTTGCAGTCTGCGTTAGGCCAGGCGGCAGTTGCGTATTCAAGTGCCCGAACTTCTACCGTGTAGTCGCCAGGGTCAAGCCGAATGGCTGGGCTGGGTATGCTGCCAACCTGTTGCAATTGACCCGCGGCGTTAATAATTCGATAGGTTGCACTGATGTCTAGGGCCTGGGCCGTGCTGCGATCCTGAGCCTGAATATGCAATACCGGATAGACCGCCAGTGCAAAGTCGATGTTTCGGGTTTGCTCTCCTTCGCGAAGGGTCACCGCAGCGCCATCGGTGAGTACGCAATCATTGTTTTGGCCGGCTAAACAGTTCACGCCATCATAGAGCTGATCAAAATACGTTTGAGGCGCCGTTGACCTCACGATCAGCGAGTAGTCACCTGGCTGGAGGCCAAACACCCGATATCTTCCGTCCTGCACATCAAACGAACCCGCAAGCTCACCGGATTGGGTCCACGCTTCCACCATAGCCAAACCGTTGGCTGGTGGTGTCTTTGTTAGCGAGTCAATGATTCGCCCGGTAATTGCCGCCATCGGATCGAGGAGTTGATCAGGAAGCGTCACGTTTTCGGCCTCTCTTACATCAACCAGCGTCCCGGCCATACTATCGCAGTCTTCGACAGGCTCTCGTTCACACTCTGTGCCGCCTAGCAAGCGGTCAAAAAATGCGTCAGAGGAAAAGCGAATTTGGTACTGACCGGCAGCGAGATCGAGAATTCTGTAGCCACTACTTGAATTCAGCGCTGACCGCTGTAGGCCGTCCGTGGTTCGAGTAGCCGTAACAACAACGGGAAAGGCTTGCTGTAACGACGTTGAATCTAAGGCATTGCCAGTAATGCTGCCTCTAGGTTGAAGAACCAGATCAACATTCTCAATATTCGTTTCTTGAACCTCGATAAGGGTACCGGAAAATTCTATGCACACGTCATCACAAACAACGTCTGGCCAGGCGACGCCTTGGAATCCCTCCTGATCTGCAACCAGTGAATAATTTCCCATCCGAACGTTTCTGAACTCATAGTCGCCAAAGGCCTGAATGGTGACCAGTTCACCGCTGGCCGCACGGCGCAGCCTTAGCGTGGCGGCAGTCGGCTGTCCGTCAGCTGTCCGCACCGTGCCAGACAGAGACACTCTGGGCACCAAAGCGATATTGACATCATTGATTTCTAGGTTGTCAAAAAGATCTAGGAAATCACCGCGAAATGCATCGCAAGACTCACACAGAATATTGTCGTACACCTCATTGTTGAAGTCCTGAGAAATTGTTCTGACTTTGTATCTGCGTGCGTCTCCAAAAAATTCCCACGTGCCGTCCGCCTCTGATTGAATAATTTGGCTGACATCATCGTTGTATACTTCAAGCGTTATCGCGACCCCTTCGCTCGTAAGCGCATTGGTTACCTGGCCACGCATGATCCTCGGCGGTCGATGCTCAAACTGTATGTCCAACACACTGTTTGCAGCAATCGATACCACTTGTCCTGACAGTGGGTCGCAGGGTTGCGGACAGAATACACGGTCGTAAGCGATTGGCGGGTAGAACAGCGGGTTATAGATAGAATCTGGCCTTGCTACCAGTCGATAATCACCCGGGGATACAGAGACAATCGTGTCGCGATCAATTACTGGGTGAGTGGATAACAAAGTGCCATCAACCGAATAGATATCCAGCTCAATATTCACCAAAGATGGATTCTGGGTTGAAATTATTGAATTGACCTTAAACGCGGTTTTTCGCTCTAAAGAAAAATCCAATCCGGTCACGCGTTGATCGTAGTTTAGTGAGAGCAAGGTTGCGCCATCTAGTGAGCAACCGCTCAGGTCGCCTTCACACACAACGTCGTCAAACACCTCATCATCATATTCGGGGTTTGTCGCGCGCAGATAATAGTTACCAGGTGGAATTTTGCTTATGTCGAAACTTGTCTGACTGCCGTTATTGACCAGAGCGTCTCCCAGGAAATCAACGACCACCTCGCCGGTGGGTGTCAGCAATACGACATCGGCGGACAGCGGCACGCCTCCCGAATCGGTCACTTCGCCTGCCACGGAAGCCGGGGAAATTAACTGAAAATCGACATTGGCAATGCCCTGGGGACCAACAGTTACCGGGTCGCCAAGCAGGAAGTCACATGGCGGGCCTCGGGGGCATGGGATATCTGGAAAAATTGTAATCACCTGCCCTAATGTTCCCAGAGCAGAGAGGAAATACGGACCGCCTGGCGGCATGACAAGTTCATAGGAGCCATCAGACGCAGTGCGAACGGAAGTCACCAGATCGGAGTTTTCATCGCGCACTTTCACCTCAATTCTCCGCACGCCCTGCTGCAGATTATTGGTCACTCGGCCAGATAAGGTGGGTAATCGGTTGAGCATGAAATTGACGTTAGTCAGGGCGGTCTCAGCATCTAAACTGATCAGTTGGGCTTGACCTAGCACATCGCACGGTGGTGAATCGAAATCACAGGGCTGGCCGGAAAATATTTCACCCTTAAGTGTGGGTGTGCTGGCAGCATAGAGTTGGTAGGAACCTGACGCTACGCCACCAAGGCGGTACTGACCGTTGACTGAAAGTGTGCTTCCTGCAGTCGCGCCGCTGGCATAAAACAAGCGCACTTCTGTGTCTACGGATATGCCTTGACTATCCAGTATCGATCCTGCGATAGATGCCCCCTTCAAGGAAACACTGTTGAGGCCAGACAATTCACCATTGAGTGGAGGTTTCACTTGTGTCCCTGCGATTACATTACAGCTGGCTAATTCATCCGGGCAGTAATGATCCGGAAACACGTGGTTACGCCGGCCATTAGGCGACACCAAAACAACGTAATGTTGATCAGGTAGCGGTTCGCTGCGCCACTGCCCTGCGCTATCTATGCTGGCCGAAGCGAAGGGTTGGCTGCTTTCCGGAACAACAAACTGGACATGGCCGCCTGCAACAGGAGCCCCATTTTCTGCCGCGGTGACGGAACCACTAAGTCGGCCAAATTTGGGTAGTGCCAGAACCAAACCAGACCGCGTTTCCTCAGCGTTTAGTGCTATGACAGCGGCACCTGCTGCGCAGTCACGCTGCTCAAACCGTTCATCACAGGCCTCGGCGCTTCCAAAGTAAGCTCGCTTGTGATTCTCCGCGGTAGCCCTCAGCAAATAGGATCCGGAATTCAGCCCTCCAAGCGCAAAGTGGCCGGATGAATTCGCGATCGCAGAATCAACAATTGCTCCTGTGCTTGCGTCCAGAATCTCTACATCAGCATTCGTCAGAAAATCGTAATCAGGGCCGCCAAGTACGTCGCCGTCAATCACCGCTCCAGTGGGAATTGTCATTGAGATGCTTCGCGTCCCAGACTCAACCGTTACCACACCTCCTTCCGAGAGGCTGCAACCCGCACCAATACCACCGTAGCAATTAACGTCCGGATACAGCTGCGCCGAAGGATTCGCTGCATCATTAATGAATGCCAAAACGCGATAGTCCCCCGGCGGGAGATTGCTAAAATGCACGTCCTGGAAAACAAGATCTTCAGTTGCCACAGCTTCGCGGGTTTCAGAATCAAAAAGCGTGACTTGGACAAATTCTCTGAGATTTGGGTCGGAGACCCAAATTCTTACGGACATCGTGCCGTCGCTAGCGGGCATGCCATTGACGAGCGTAGCCTGAAATATCGCTAGAAATAAAATTCCACCGAAGAAGGGTCGGTCGAACCTCAATCTTGCGCTCGACGCGTTTTTTCCATTACAAAACATAGCCAACAGTATAGCGTTAGTTGTCGGTCCTTTTTCCTTGGGCTGTAGTGCAACAAACGGCGTTTAAAACACTATTGCGTTTCTTCGACTGGATGTTGACTCGATCAAACATCAACAATAGCCCAAGTTTGGCCCAGATTTCCGGAAGGGTTCCAAGTCCAGGTCGCAATCGCGCCTATAAATCACTGAGAAAAAAGCGAAAATTGGTGGGCCCTGTAGGACTTGAACCTACGACCAAGGGATTCACGTGCCCCGATGTTTCCATCGGGCGTTGGACTATCTCACCACCCTGGCGTTTGCCGGTGTTGCTGACAAAGCCGTGGGGTGCGGGACGCTCTAGCCTGTTATTAAGGGCGCTTGGCAGTGTGTGCCAGCCCTCAGGTAGTCTCTGCACCGTCTGCGGGTGTACCCGCAGCTTGGCTCAGGATTGCCAGCGGCAGTGCCGCGAAGGTTTCCCTGAATTCATCCCGTTCATTCTGCCTGTTACCAGGCAGACGCACCATGAAGATGAGTCCCCTGCTCTAACCAACTGAGCTAAGGGCCCGCCAGCGGCTATTGTACCCCAATGGTTGGATTAGGTCAGTGGCTTGACGCTGATACCAGTGAGGCATCTGAGGCCATAATCGCCTGCACCAGTGGTTTCATAAAAAAGCGCGCGTTGGGTTGAATATCGGCGTGAAACCCTCGCCGCCTCAAAGCCTGCTCAACCACCGGGCCCACGGAGGCGATTAATACCCTGGCCAGCCCTTCCTGCAGCTGGTTTGACACATTCAGCTCGCTGGCCACGCTAAATAGCCGGCCCACCTGAGACTTGCTGGTGAACACCACCGTATCGACGTCGCCGCTAGCCATGCCCTGAATCAGCTCGGCCACCTGCTGCTGGCCCAGGTCCGAGGCATAGCGATAGGGGGCAACCGTGTTCACTTGTGCGCCCTGGGCCTTCAGGTAGTTCACCAAAGGCTTGTTGGGGTTATCGCCATAAAGCTGAATCCCTACCGATTTACCCTGGAGGTTCAGCTCCTGTAACAGGGCAATGACGCCGTCGGTGGTGGCTTGGGCCGGCGCGAGATCGGGCAGCAGGTTCAGGCTGCGCAACGCCTTGGCGGGCTTTGGGCCGCGGGCCACAATCGTTGTTTGGCTTAGTGCGGCCTGAAAACTGGCCCGGGTAAGGTCAGGCGCCGCATCAATTAGTGCTAATAGTCGGTAAAGACCCTCACCGGTCATCAATACCAGACAGGCCGGTGGGCTGTGGATAAACCAACGCAGCCAATCCAAAATTGGTCGGGGGTCGGGCGCATCAACGATGCTCACCAGTGGGTAACGCTTCACCTGGGCTCCTCGGCGCTGTAGCAGCCCAGATAGCACATCCATCTCACGGGATTCCGACACCGCAATAGTGCGACCCGTTAGAACCGGCTTGATCGTACTAGCGTGCATCAGCAACTACGGCTCGCTCATTGGCGGCGCTGTGCCGGGGAAATACGGGGGACGGCGAATCGCTGCCCTGAAACCACGACAGTGAGCGCCGAAGATTCACCACCGTACCCACGATGATGAGCGTTGGCATGTCTGAGAATCGCTTGCGCGCCTCCGCTGGCAATCCTTTCAACGAGCAGCGCCAAACCTGTTGTTGACGGGTAGTTCCGGCAGCAACCAGTGCCACCGGCGTTGTCGCCGGCAGCCCGTGGCCGATCAACTCCCGGCTAATCGTCTCAGCCGCTCGCAGGCCCATAAAAAACACCTGGGTTTGACGGGAGCCGGCAATGTGTTCCCAATCCAGATCTAGCGCGCCGTTTTTCAGATGACCGGTCCAACAACTAAAGCCTTGGGCGTGGTCACGGTGGGTCAGAGGAATACCGCTGTAGGCGGCACATCCATTGGCCGCAGAGATACCGGGCACCACTTCAAAATCGATGCCGTGCCCTGCCAGCGCTTCAATCTCTTCACCGCCGCGACCAAAGACGAAGGGGTCACCCCCTTTCAGTCTCGCCACCCGCTTCCCCTCGAGCGCATAGTCGATCAGTTGTTGGGTAATCTCATCCTGGGGTACGGGGTGATCGCCGTGGCGTTTTCCTACATAGATCAACTCCGCCTCTCTGCGGCAAAGTTGCAGTACATCGATGGGGACCAATCGGTCGTATAACACCACGTCAGCGCGTTGCAGCAAACGCTGACCGCGCAGCGTCATCAGTTCCGGATCACCGGGACCGGCGCCGATCAGGTAGACCGCACCCTTTTTGGCTTGCGGATAATTTGCTTGTTCGATGATCTCGTTGACTCGGTTCTCTGCCTCGCTTCGGTTGCCGGCATAAATTAGCTCTGGCACTTCACTTTCGAAAAAGGTCTCCCAAGCCCGCCGGCGCATCGACTCATCAGCAATGCGCCGTTTGAACGCATCTCGCCAGCGGCCACAGAACTGTGCCAGCGAACCCAGGGCCTGGGGCACCAGGCGTTCCAGCATGGCTTTGGTAAATCGCGCCAATACCGGCGAACGGCCACCGGTGGACACAGCCACAATGACCGGCGAACGATCCACAATGGCGGGCAAAATAAAGGTACACAGGTCTGTTTGATCGGCAACGTTCACCGGTAAGTTGCGCCGGCAAGCATCGTCATGCACCTGTCGGTTAACCGATGCATCGTCCGTTGCGGCGATCACCAACACGGCACCGTCAAGATCGGCGTCTTGGTATGCCCGCTGCACGATGGTGGCGTTTGCGTCTTGCGCCCACCTTGTCATGGCGTTAGATATGTCGGGGCTGACCACGCGAATTTCGGCGCCGCAGCTTGCCAGCAAAGTGGCTTTTCGTGAGGCAATCACGCCGCCGCCTACCACCAGCGCTCGCTTACCCCGAAGATTCATAAACATGGGAAGGTATTCCATCAGCCCACCACCTTTGCTTTGATCAATTGGCGTACTTCCGGTAAGCACGAACCACAGTTACCACCCGCTCCCAGTTCAGCGGCCACCGCGTCGGTGGATTCCAGACCTAAGTGTTCCACGCCCTGCTGAATGTCCTCATCGGTGGTTGCGAAACATGCGCATACCACCTCGCCGCCCACAGAGGTCGATGCAGGCTGACACGCCATTCCGGCGATGAGTCGGCGTTGCAATGCCAGGGAAAACTCGGCTTCAGCGAAAAAATTGGCCAGTCGATTCACTTCCTGATTCACTGGTTGCTCACTGACCACAATGAGTTGATGCAGTTGCTTGTCTTTAAGGCCCACCACCATGCTCATCTTGGGTCCGCGCTCAGCGACTAATTGCTGATCGCAGGCGGGCATCAAATTTATCGCCCACCCTTGGGCATCAGGCCGCACCTCGCTAAACCCCATAAACCGAGCGTGGCAGTTCCCCAAGGCTGACGTCACCCAGTACGCCGCATTGTTAGTCACCTCCTCCAACGGCCACGGCTCTCGGGACAACAGCAACACATGCTGAGCAATTGGGGCTCGGTGGATGTTCACCGGTTCGGCCTTCAGTTCGGGTTGGCGGGAATTGGGATCTGTGGGTCCGGAGAAAATCGCCCCACACAAGGCGGATGATGCTTGCTGGGAAGTCCAGTGCATGGGAATGAATGCTTGGCCGCTATTTACCGAGGCGGTGAGTCTGGCGCGAAGCATGGCGCTGCCGCAGCGACTGTCAACCTGAGCGATATCGTTATCGGCGATGCCCCGAGTTCGTGCGTCCAAGGGATGCAGTAACAACATCGGTTCGGGGCTGTGCCGATTCAGCACTGGGGCAAGGCCGGTGCGGGTCATGGTGTGCCACTGATCACGAACCCGGCCGCTGTTAAGCAACATTGGGTAGCGAGAATCCACCGTGCTTGAGGTGCCGCTTGTTGAAACTGCAATCAGTTGAGCTTTGCCGCTGCGGGTATAGAATTTTCCGTCTGAGAATATGGCGTTGGGAACCGTTGGTGAACTGCTGCCCTGGGTGCAGGGCCAATAGGTGGGCACCAGCGCGTTGTAGTCATCGTTACTGATTTGCGCCAACCCACCGATATCAAAATCTCGGCTACCATCATTTTCAAAGGCTGACAGCGCCGCATGCTCGCGAAAGATCTCTGCCGGGGATTGAAAATCGAAGTGACTTGCGAAGCCCATGCGCGAGGCCACCTGGCAGATAATCCACCAGTCCGGGCGACTGTCACCGGACAAAGGCAAAAATTTACGCTGGCGACTGATCAGTCGCTCTGAGTTAGTCACCGTGCCGTCTTTCTCGCCCCAACCGGCAGCAGGTAATAACACGTGGGCAAAAGCGGTGGTGTCGGTGGTTTCGATGCAGTCTGAGACCACCACAAAGGGGCACGTCGCCAGCGCTTCGCGCACGCGGGTATTGTTCGGCATGCTAACCGCGGGGTTGGTACCCATGACCCAAAGGGCCTTGATCTGTCCCTTGCGAACCGCCTCAAACAGATCCACAGCGGTATGTCCGGGATGATTGGCCACCTGCTTAAGGCCCCAGAACCGGCCGACGCGATCCACCGACGCCTCATCGAAATCCATATGGGCAGCTAACTGGTTGGCCAGCCCGCCCACCTCTCGGCCGCCCATGGCGTTGGGCTGGCCGGTAATGGAGAAGGGCCCACAGCCCTGTTTGCCGATTTTGCCGGACAGAAGGTGAACGTTAATAATGGCGTTCACCTTGTCAGTCCCAATGCTGGATTGGTTCACGCCCTGGGAGTAAACCGTCACCACCCTTTCGGATTCGGTAAACAGCTGGAAGAACGCCTGCAAATCCCGGGTGTTAAGGCCACAATGATCAGCCAGATCAGAAACGCTGCTGTGAGCATAGGCGGCGGCCAGCGCCGCCTGCGCGCCCTGGGTATTTTCCGCCACAAAGTGTTCATCAACGCCGCCATGGGTTGTTAACCAATGGGCCAAACCGTTAAACACTGCAGAGTCGGTGCCGGGCTTTAGCGCCAGATGAAGATCGGCATCGGTGGCGGTTGCCGTCTCGCGGGGATCGAGCACCACAACGGTGGGTCCAGCGCCCTGGGCTCTTGCGGCCATCAAGCGTTGGTGCAGCACCGGATGGCACCAGGCGAGATTTGAGCCCACCAGCACAACCAGCTCAGCCTTTTCTAGATCGGAATAACCGCAGGGAACGGTGTCAGCACCAAATGCGCGCTTGTGTCCCGCCACTGAGGAGGCCATACACAGGCGGGAGTTGGTGTCGATGTTGGCACTGCCGATGGCGCCCTTCATCCACTTATTGGCAACGTAATAATCTTCGGTTAATAACTGCCCGGAAACATACAGCGCAACTGCGTCGGGCCCATGTTCTGAAATGACGGACTGGAAGGTGTCAGCAACCCGGTTCAGTGCTGAGTCCCAGTCGGCCTCTCTACCCTTAATTTTTGGCTTTAGCGCTCGACCCTCCTGGCCTACGGTCTCGCCCAGCTGGGTACCTTTGACGCACAGCCGACCCCGGTTTGCGGGATGGGATTGATCGCCTTTGACGGTAACCACCTCACCAAACCGCTCGGTAACCACGCCGCAGCCAACGCCGCAATACGGGCAAGTGGTTGCGGTTTTCTGGGTCAGCTCAGTCACGGATTCAGTCATGCTCGATACATACCCTTACTTTTCCGTCGACCAGTCTGACCCTATAGCTATTGACGCTCACCGTGTCGTCTTCAACGCAGCTACCGTCGGCGAGCCTGAAGTGCTGCTTGTAAATTGGCGATGCCACCACGGGGTCGCCCTGGACATCTCCCACAATCCCTCGAGCCAACACAGCGGCCTTGCTGAAGGGGTCTAGATTGTCGATAGCGAAAATGTTGTCGTCAGCCAATCGAAAAATGGCGACCTGGCGTTCAGCAATCAGGGCGGCAACACCGGTATTTTTGCTCAGGTCATCAAGGGCACACAGCTCAATCCATGTCTCGGTTTCCATGTCCGCCGTGGGCTTAACGCTGGCACTGGCGGTCATAACGCGGGCTCGCTGATCGTTGTGAGCGCATCATCACTGGCTTCCTCGGCGGCTGGCGGCCGGCGCTGACCTCGCTCGCGAACAAAACGGATGCTGGGGTCAGGACTTTCGGTGTTCACAAAGCTGCGGAATCGTTTCAAACGCTGTGGATCGCTGATGCTGCGTTTCCACTCACACTCATAGGTTTCAACCACCAGCGCCATTTCCGATTCCAACTGTGCGGCAATGCCCAGGCTGTCGTCGCAAACCACCTGCCGCAAATAGTCCAGCCCACCCTCCAGGTTCTCCATCCAAACCGAGGTGCGCTGCAGTCGGTCGGCAGTGCGGATATAGAACATCAGTAGGCGATCGATATAACGGATTAACGTTTCATCGTTAAGCTCAGTGGCAAACAGGTCGGCGTGCCTGGGGCGCATTCCACCGTTACCGCAGACATAGAGGTTCCAGCCGTTTTCCGTGGCGATGACACCAATGTCTTTGCTCTGGGCCTCAGCACATTCCCGGGTGCAGCCGGAAACCGCAAACTTGAGTTTGTGAGGGGCGCGCAGTCCTTTGTAGCGATGCTCAATTTTCAGCGCCATGGCAACGCTGTCTAATACTCCATAGCGACACCAGTTGCTGCCAACACAGGATTTAACAGTGCGTACCGATTTGCCGTAGGCGTGGCCCGTCTCAAAACCGGCATCAATCAACTCCGACCAGATATCAGGCAATTGATCCACCGTTGCACCAAATAGATCCACTCGCTGGCCACCGGTAATTTTGGTGTACAGGTCGTATTTTTTTGCTACCTGCCCCAGGACAATGAGCTTGTCCGGGGTGATCTCACCGCCGGCAATACGCGGCACCACCGAGTAGGTGCCGTTCTTTTGGATGTTGGCCAGAAAATGGTCGTTGGTATCCTGCAGCGGCGCCTGCTCGTCATCTAATACGTACTCGTTCCAGCAGGAGGCAAAAATGGAAGACACCGCTGGTTTACAAATGTCGCAACCCAGCCCTTGCCCATGGGCCTTGATCAAGGCATCAAAGGTGCGGATCTTTTCAACCCGAACGATATGGTAAAGCTCCTGGCGGGTGTGGTTGAAGTGTTCACACAAACTTCGATCAACGCTAACGCCGCGACTCTCAAGCTCAACGTTGAGAATCTGAGTGGTGAGGGCTGTGCAGCCGCCGCAGCCGGTGGTGGCTTTGGTGGCGCCTTTTAGATCACCCAAGGTCAGTGCACCGTCGGCCACAGCACTGCAGATCGCCGCCTTGGTCACGTTGTGGCAGGAGCACACCTGCGCACTGTCGGCCATTGACGCGGCCATGCCTCCACCGGCCTGCGCGTCCGGGTCCGGAATCAACAAGGACTCCGGGTTTTCCGGCAGCGGCTGCTGGTCCGTGCATAGCTGTTTCAAATAGTCGTATTGGCTAACGTCACCCACTAACACCGCGCCCAACAGCTGTTGGCCATTGTCACTGACCACAATTCGCCGATAGGCGCCGGACTGACCATCGCTTAGTGAATAGCAATGAGCCTCGTCAGAGGTGGCGATTGATTGCCCAATGCTGGCAACGTCTACCCCTAACAGTTTCAGCTTCGTGCTCATGTCAGCGCCAGTAAACTCAGCGCTTTCCCCGGCTAAGGTCTTGGCCAGCACATTGGCCATCTGGTAGCCCGGCGCAACCAGTCCAAATAACTGACCCTCCCAGGCGGCACACTCACCGATGGCGAAAATATCTGGGTCGGAGGTTGCGGTGAAATTGTTGATGGCGAAGCCGCCCCTAGCGCCCTGGGTAAGCCCAGCGCCTTCGGCCAGGGCATCTCGCGGGCGCACGCCCGTGGAGATCACCACCAAATCCGTTTCCAGATGTTCGCCGTCAGAAAAATCCAGCGCCAGACGGTGGGTTGTGCCTTTGCGGATCCGGGTGGTGTTGCGGTTGGTATGCACCTGAACACCCAAGGCCTCAATCTTGCTCTGCAACATGCGCCCGCCGGTCGGGTCCAGCTGCATTTCCATGAGGGTCGGAGCAAACTGGACAACGTGGGCCGACAGCCCCAGGTTCTTCAGTGCATTGGCGGCTTCCAGCCCCAGCAGTCCGCCGCCGATCACCACGCCAGCCGATGCGCCATCGCCACCTGCGGCGATAATGGCATCCAGGTCCTCAATGGTGCGATAGACAAAACAGTGATCGCTGTCGGCCCCATCGATGGGCGGGACAAAGGGATAAGAACCGGTAGCCAGCACCAGTTTGTCGTAGGCCATGGTTGCGCCGTCATTGAGTACAACGGCTTTGTCGGCAGCGTCGATAGACACCACCTGTCGATCCAGCATTAGCTGAATGTGGTTGTCGATGAAATACTGAGGTGACGCCAGGGACAAATCGTCCACCGTCGCGCCGGCAAAGTACTCGCTTAGGCGAACGCGATCGTAAGCGGACCTTGGCTCATCACCTATCACCGTTAAGTCGTATCGCTGACCTAGGCCTTGGGTTATGGCGCACTCCAAAAAGTGCTGTCCAACCATGCCGTTACCAACAATGATTAACTGGGGTTTATTCGCCATAACCTGGGTTCCTTTTCCTAGCCGCTAAGCCCGCGCCTAATTCGATCAAAAGCCCGTGCTAAACCATGCCCAAAAGCGATTGGTATCCACCTTTCCGGCGCCAGGGTCACCGGCGTCATAGGACGCAAACTTGAGACCGATGTTGTAAATTTCTGCGAAGGTTCGAGTGAACTGCACGTTGAATTCTGTGCCCAAATCATCGACACCCGGACTGCTCTCATCGGCGGCAAAATCGTGATAAACAAAGATCCACTTACCGCCCGCCACTGGACCGGAAAGCGATAAATAGCGATCTGCCAATCCCTCGGCGGGAGTGTTAAGAAATTGATCGGACCAACCATTGAATTTGTGCAATGTGGCCAGGGGCGTTGCGAAACCAAAGTTGCCGTCGTCAGAACCCAAAAGCTCATAACCCAATTTGGCGGTTACTGGCTTAAAACCGACACCGACCTCTGCCAGCACGTAGTTGGCATCAAATGCGCCGCCACCGCTCTCCGCATCCTGGGTCGCCAGTTCGAGGGCATAAAGCAGTTTCGACCCCCCAAGATCTTGGGAACCTGTCAGACTCGCGCCGAATGTATCTAAGGAATTTGATGTGCCGTTGTCCACCTCAAGCAGATAGGCATAACCCACCCATTTGCCGATGGACGTGGGGTAACTGGCGTTAAGCAGATGATCTTTGCTATCCAGGTCAGCGGATTCGGCAAATATACGATTTCTCTGGGTGACATAGGAGTAGCTGGCTTTGAGTTTGTTGACACCGCTGTAACCCAGAGTCATGCCATCAAAGGTTTGACGATCCTGGCGCCAGCCCACATGACCGACAAATCGATGACCGTCATGGGCAATCACCTGCCGGCCAAGTTTGGCCATCACCGGGCCCGTGTTGTACTGCACAAACGCCTGATCAAGCTCCGTGGTTTCCGGGTCCGCAACCACGGAATACATGCCCGGATTAAAACCAGTAGGCCCCACCGTGAATTCGTTCTGGCCGGCCACAATGCGACTGTCTTCAAGCTCAATCAAGGCCGAAAACCCATGAAACTGGCCGGTTTTAAAACCCAGCCGAGACCGAAGGGTTAAGGCGCTGGCGTCATTGACCGGATTATCCTGATCCGCCAGTTCCGAGCGAAGATTGAAATTGCCGTAGACCTTGCCGGCGCGAATGGCATCGGCGATCGATTGATTTGCTTTGGCGGTGCCAGTGGCCATCAAAAGGGTGAGAGCACTGGCAAAGGTTATGATGTTTCGATTCATTTTTTAAGACTCCAAGTAGCCAATTGGATTCAATGTTTAAGCGACTTTGGCGGTAGACGACGAACCCGATTGCTCATCTGCCTCTAGGGGCTTAGGCTCGCCAAGGTGTTCGATCTTGCGCTGTTTTTCATAAAGAAAACGCAGCACTTCTGATCGATAGTGGGTGTAGGCCGGGTCATCCACCAGCGCCAGTCGATCGCGAGGTTTCGGCAGTTCAATATCCAGAATCTCGCCCACAGTAGCTTCCGGGCCGTTGGTCATCATCACGATTCGATCAGCCAGCAACACCGCCTCATCCACGTCATGGGTCACCATCAGCACCGTGTTGTTCAGGTCGCGCTTTATTTCCATCAGGGAGTCCTGCAGGTGTGCCCGGGTCAGCGCATCCAGTGCGCCAAAAGGCTCGTCCAGCAACAGCACGTCCGGCTGCATGGACAGCGCCCGAGCGATACCCACCCGCTGTTTCATGCCGCCTGAAATCTCGTCCGGTCGTTTGTGCATCGCATGATCCATATGCACCAGGCGCAGGTTATGTTCGATCCACTCGCGCATCTGGTTCTTGGTTTTGCTTTTGCCAAACACCTGCTTGACCGCCAGCGCCACATTTTCGTAGGCCGTTAGCCAAGGCAGTAAAGAGTGGTTTTGGAACACCACGGCGCGTTCAGGGCCGGGTTCGGTGATTTCTCGGTCATGCAAAATCACACCACCTTTGGAGGTTTCGCAAAGGCCCGCCACCACGTTGAGCACGGTGGATTTTCCACACCCGGAATGGCCGATGATGGCAATGAACTCACCTTCACAGATTTGCAGATCGACATCCTTCAGCGCTTTAAACGGGCCGTTGGGCGTCGGAAAGTCCACGTCGATGTGGCTGATATTGAGGATTGGATTCATAGTCTGAGTCTCTCGATTTGCAGGGTCAGCGTGACGCGCTGGACTTGTCCCAGGAGAAAAACCGTTGGGCCGTTAACATTCCCCTGTCCAGAAGAAATCCGATAAAGCCGATGACAATGGCGGCAGCCAGAATTCGGGCCAGCGACTCAGAGCTGCCATTTTGAAATTCGTCCCAAACGAATTTGCCTAAGCCAGGATTCTGGGCCAGCATTTCGGCGGCGATGAGCACCATCCAGGCGATGCCAATAGATAACCGCATGCCGGTAAAGATCATCGGAACCGAGGCGGGTAAAACAATTTTCCACACATGTTTTAGCGGTGGCAGACTCAGCACCCGGCTAACGTTCACCAGATCCTTATCGATGGAGGCGACGCCCACCGCGGTATTGATCACCATGGGCCATAGACAACACATGGTCACGGTCACCATGGAGTTGATGAAGGACTTGGGCACCAACGGATCGGGGGTCTGGTACAGCGCGCTTACCACCATGGTGACCAAGGGCAGCCAGGCCAACGGGGATATGGGCTTGAGCACTTGGATTACCGGATTAAGCGCCGTGTTTAAGGCCTTGCTCAAGCCAATGGCAATGCCAAAGGGCAGAGCGATAAGCAATGCTAAAACGAACCCGCAACTCACCGTCACCAGGCTGGTGACGATTTGGTCCAGGAAGGTTTCTTTCCCAGTGTAGGCGCGAGTCTTGGGTTGATAAGTGGGATCTTCTGCAACCCGCTGGGCGTTGCGTTCCACTTGCCGCTCATAAAACGCGTCTTGTTTTTCCCGCTCTGCTTTGTGCTCAGTGTAAAGGGAACCAAACTGTGTCCACACGGCAGCAGGGCCCGGAAACTTACCCAGAGAGGTGTCTATGTTTTGGGCCGCAATGGACCACATGCCCAGAAACATTAGTACGCCCACAAAGGGCAGCAGCGCACGTTCAACGCCCGCGTGAAACAGCTGTTTCACGCGGGCTGATACCGCCGGGTCTTTCCGTATCGCTGGGGTTATTGAGATCGATGACATGGTGGTGTCTCCCGGTATACGTTTGGAGTGGGGTCGCTACAGCACATCGCCGCTTTTAAGACCAATCGGAAATTCCTCAAGGTAAGCATTAGGCTTGCTGCCATCGAAGGTGATGCCGTCGATAAATTCCGATTGGGGCGGCTTAAATCCGTCTTCCGTTTCAAAGTTAGGAAATTCGCTGGCATCGGCCTTACCCTCAGCAATTAGCGATTTTGCTGCGGTCGCATAGATGTCAGGCCGGTAAACCTTGGCTGCGATCTCTTTGTACCAACTGTCCGACTTGTGCTCGGAGATCTGGCCCCAACGGCGCATCTGACTCAGGTACCAGATGGCGTCGGAGTAGTAGGGGTAGGTGGCGTTGTAGCGGAAGAATACGTTGAAGTCAGGTACCTGGCGCTTATCACCTTTTTCGTATTCAAAGGTGCCGGTCATGCTGTTGGCAATCACGTCATAGTCGGCGCCGACGTAGTTGGATTGGGACAGAATTTTCACCGCCGCCGGTCGGTTCGCGTTGTTATTTTCGTCCAGCCACATGGCCGCGCGAATCAGGGCCCGGGTTAGCCGGATCGTGGTGTTGGGATATTTCTCAGCGAAATGCGCGGTGATGCCAAAGACCTTCTCCGGATTGTTTTTCCAGATCTCGTAATCGGTAATCACCGGTACGCCGATCCCTTTAAATACCGCCTGCTGGTTCCAGGGTTCGCCGACGCAGTAGCCGTAGATGGTGCCTGCTTCCAAAGTGGCCGGCATTTGAGGCGGCGGAGTCACGCTGAGCAGCGCCTGGGCGTTAATCTGACCGGTGATATCGCCCTTGTGGGGTGCATAGAAGCCGGGGTGAATGCCGCCAGCGGCCAACCAGTAGCGCAGCTCATAGTTGTGCGTGGAAACAGGGAATACCATTCCCATATTGAAGGGCTTGCCGTTAGCCTGGTATTTCTCCACCACGGGCTTTAGGTAATCGGCTTTGATGGGGTGTACCGGAAGGCCGTCACTCCTGACCGGTATATGCTGCTTCATGTCCTCCCAAACGGCGTTGGATACGGTGATGCCGTTGCCGTTCAGGTCCATAGAAAAAGGCGTGATGATGTGGGCTTTGGTGCCAAAACCAATGGTGGCAGCCAGGGGTTGGCCCGCCAGCATGTGGGCACCGTCCAGTTGGCCATCAATGACGCCATCTAACAGCACTTTCCAGTTCGCCTGAGCTTCGATGCTGACGTAAAGGCCTTCGTCTTCGAAGTAACCGTTTTCATAGGCAATGGCGATGGGCGCCATATCCGTGAGTTTGATAAAGCCGAAGGTCAGCTCTTCTTTTTCCGGCCACCCAATGGTCTGAGCCGCTAGCGAACCGCTGATAAGCAGCAGGCAAAGGGTGAGGCACACACGTTGCAATATCCGTTGTTGGGGAAGCATGGTCTTTTCTCCAGTCTTTCTGGTTTATTCCCGTCTCTAGTCGCAAAAGTTCGGGATACTGTGTTTTCGTGGCCGAGACTTGATCGCAGATGACACGTGCAACGACAAGACGTTTTCCAGGCGAACAAGTTCTAGGCAAGCGCGAGCGGCTCACGGCCATGCGCTATTGATGCAACTCTGCGGGCGGAGGCGTCATTGACTCCGATATCTGCGGTTGATGCCCGACAGGCAACAACGACGCAGATGGGAAAGAGATTTGCAAACCACGTGCCAACTTTCAGAAATGGCAGAATTTCGAGGGTTGTGGCGGTCTGAAGACTCACCAGAGGCGCTAAGCGCTCCAGATTGGTTCACCCTGCACCAATTCAGAGCGATGAGTCAGGCTCAATCAATCCTCGTGTCGCAGTAAGCGATCCGCCCGCATTTGCCGATTCAGGTATCCCACAAGATCACTGCTATCGAAGCTGCGGTCGTCAACAAACTGATTGGGCCCGAGCATGATCCCGTCCATACCGTAGGGTCTGATTTCGCTGCCCTCTGCTTTGCGATTGCTCTTTGGATAGGGCCGCCTTAAGGCGTGGGCGGCGCGCCGGTATTCATCAGGTAGGTATATTCTCGCTGCGGTTTTCTGTATGTCGAAATCATCGCGCAAATGCCCCCAGCGAATCATTTGGGTAAGAAACCATTCGGCATGGGACAGCCAAGGGAAATTGGCTGCATACCGACTAAAAACATGGAAATCCGAAACCCAGCGACCCTCCTCTTTCTGACCCTCCAACACCTGTCCATCCAGCGAATGCCGAATCACCGAATCGGGTAATCCCAGGTAGTCTGGGCGAGCAAGAACGGTCGCCATTTTGTCCCGATTGGCGGGCTGTTCAAGAAACTCACAGGCTTCAATGAGTGCCATTGTCAATCGCAAATGGTCGGCTGGGTTGGCTTCTAGCCAGTCCCGTCGCACCGCTAGTACTTTCTCCGGTGCGTTAGCCCAAACCTCGTTGCTGGTGAGAATGATTCGACCCGCACCTTCATAGTGAGCGCGGTGATTCCAGGGTTCCCCAACACAGCATCCATCGATTAATCCGCTGTCCAAGCTCTCAACCATACGAGGCGGGGGAATCACCACCAGGCGAATGTCCACATCCGGCAGGATGCCAATTGAGGCCAGCCAATACCTCAACACATAGCTATGGGTTGAAGTCAGATAAACCGTTGCAAAGCACAGGCGTGGTTTGCCTAGGCTTTTGCGGCGGGCGACGATGGCACGCAGCGCCTCGCCGATATTCTGCCAACCGCTATCAGCATCGTATCCTGCGGCCTCAAGGTCACGGCAAAGTGTTTCAGAAAACGTGATGGCATTGCCGTTGAGGCTCAACACCAGGCCGGTAACAATATCGATGGTGTCGTGGGTGATGCCTAAAGACAGGGACAACGGCATGGTTGCCAGTGTCTGCGCACCTTCAACACGCCCTGTTTGAATTTTGTCGCGAACACTGGCCCAAGATGGCTCACGGGATAACGCGACATCCAGTGCGTGGCGCTCGAAGAAACCAAATTCTTTTGCCGCTACCAGCGGCGCGGAGTCGGTTAGCGGTAGGAATGCCAGTCGAATAGTCATTCGACGCTCACTAGGTATTTGACACTCATGGCGATGGTTTTTACTTCTCGTCAGCGTTCGGGGAGATCACGTTGAGCATGTCGAGCATGGCAATAACGTTGCGGGCCGCCTCATTGACGGAGATGCGCTGGTTCATTGCCAGCTGCTGCAATGCGCGATGGGCGTCGTTTTCATTCAACCCGTGATGGCGTGCCAGTAGCGACTTAGCACGATCGACATTTTTCCGACCCTCCAAGGCTTCTTTGGTGTCCTTCAGTTGCGAGCGGATTTTTTCAAACTGATGGAACCTGGCACAGGCAACATCAAGGATCGAGCGCACATCTCGAACACTGATTTCGTCGGTGATGTAGGCGCTCACGCCCGCGTCGATAGCACGATTGATCGTCTCGCTGTCTGTGGTCCCGGAGTGCATGACCACCGGACAAGGCCGTTGCTTCATGAGGTAGCGCACATCCTCAATGGTGTCCCGGTCCGGCGACTGCATATCAGCGATAATGACGTCAGGCGCTAACCGGTCCAGGTGTTTGAGGATCTGGTCTGTGGAATTCAGGATCGCTGCAACCTCATAGCCACATTCGGTGAGGGATTGGCGCAGCAGGTTTGCCCGAATCTCGATGTGGTCGACGAGGATGACTCTCAGCATAGCTGGGTTGTCATTGAGGCAATCTTGGGCATACCCAGGCTATGCAAAAAACACGCCACGCAAAATTTTGGCTAAAAATGCCAGCTATTAGGACCTTTTAGCCGCAGCACACCTTCCTAAGCCCGGAACTGTCTTTCATCGATGACCCTAAATGGTGCGAAACATTGGGTCCTTACTGTCAGCAGTCCAATTACGGCGGGAGGTTCGCGGGTGAGCGCTTTGCGAGCATCATTTCCCGCCAGATGATTAAGGTATTGGACGCAATGATGATGGCGGCGCCTAGCAGCACCATGGGTAAGGGCCAGTCACCCCAGATCAGCCAGCCCAGCAGCAATGCCCAGACGATACTGGAATAACTGATCACCGCCACCACGGCGGCCGGCGTATGTTTGAGTCCAATGGCGTAAAGCCATTGCGCCACAGCGCCGGAGATTCCCACTCCCAACAGCATCGGTAACTCCTGAACCGTGGGCAATTTAGCCACGAAAGGCATGGCCAACCCGGTGAGTACTGCGCCGATCAAAAAGAAATACAGGGCGATGGTTTCGGGTTTTTCGTAGCCGCCGAGCTGGCGCAAAATGATGGCCATGATGGCCTGCAGAAACGCTGCACCCAGGGCCATGGAGATACCAAACCCATTAGCCGCACCGGTGGGGCGAGTCATGATCAGCACCCCAACAAACCCCACAACCACCGCTGAGCTTCGCACCCAACCCAGCGACTCTTTCAAAATCATCACCCCCAGCACGGGGATGAACAGGGATGAGGTAAACAGCAGCGCTGAGGTATCGGCCATGGGCATCGCTGAGAAGGCGGCGAAGGTCGCTATCAGCGAAACAGAGCCCATCACCGAACGGGTAATCATCAGGCCAGGTTTGGAATGGGCACGCAGTATGTCTCGCCGGCCAAACAGGAAAGCCATCGCCAGGAAGGGCAAAGCAGCCACCACGTTGCGATAAAAACCGATTTCAATCACCGAGTGGTTTTCGCTTAAGTACTTAGCAAAGGCATTCATCACCACAAACATCATGATGGCGCCGACGCTGGCCAGCATGCCTAAGACGATTCTCTCAGCGGGTGGACTGTTGGGTGTTGTGATGGTGTTGGCCTGGAAATTGAGGCAGCGGCTTACCCACCGCTATAGGGAATGGTACGCGGTTTGGTCAGGCCGCAAGGGGGCTGCGGTAAAACTGGTGCAGTTGATCGAAAACCTTGGGGAATGCCTCCCGCAGCTTCTTCGGGTTCTCGAAGTAGTACTCCGAGGTCACTGCAAAAAACTCCGCTGGCTCGGTGGCACCATAAGGGTCAATTCTTGGCCGACCCCGACGGGCCTGATCCTTCAACTCGTCAAACCCAGCCTGCATCACCTTGGCCCAGCGACGTCGAGACATACCCTTATGTAGCGCGGGGTAACCGTCAGCAGGGCCATTGCGCATATCAATTTTATGGGCAATTTCGTGAATAATGACGTTGTCGCCATCATCAGCGTCAGCCACATCGTGAGTGACGTTATTCCAACTCAATACCATGCCCCCTTTCTGATGGGCAGCGCCAGCCAGCACGCGTTTTTCGTCCTCAACCAAACCCATATGATTGCGCCAGCTTTGCCGGTTACTAAACGCGCCGGGGAAAACAAAAATGGAATACCAACCCTCCAACCACTCGTATCCGATGGTCAATGCTGGCAAGCAAGACTGGGCGGAGATTAAGAGCTGCATCGGGCGAACAACGTCCATATCGCCGCCACCATAGAAATCTTTATCGTGCAAAAACCAGGTGGTCATGGCTCGCAGCTCTGCCAACTGGGCTGGCGATAACTGCTGCAACAGCGGTAGTTGGGCCACCGTGTCCTGCCACTCCCCCTCGGCAATGGGGTGCTGCGCCAGAATCTTGTTACGACGGCGTTTTTTCCACCAATTAAACACGGCACACCTACCTCAACCATCTAGGTTATTAGATATGGGGCGTTTTGTTGGCGAATAAACTCATGGCGATAAAACACGGTGTTAACGGGTGCTTTGGGGCCAGGGAAAGTGGCTCTGACCCGCAACGCTGTACTCTGGCAGTTGAACCTGACACCATAAATCGTCTGGCTGGAATTTGAACCAATGAAGAGAACATTAGCTTGCACAGCAGTTGGGGTTGGCATGGTCCTGAGTCTGCTCGCTGGGGTCGCCCAAGCACAGACGCCGGTGGCTGCCAACGGCGCGCTGGCGGTTTCGGACAACCGGATCGTCAATCAGTATGGCAACCCGATCAGTTTGGCTGGCAACAGCTTTTTCTGGAGCAACACCGGCTGGGGCGCTGAAGAATATTACCAGGCAGCGACGGTGCGTTACCTGCAGTCGGAATGGAACGCCACCATAGTGCGTGCGGCGATGGGCGTGGAAGAACCGGGCGGCTACATCGACGATCCGACGGGTAATCAGCAGCGGGTAGAGGCGGTGGTTGACGCCGCGATCGATGCGGGCGTGTATGTGATTGTCGACTGGCATTCCCATGCCGCGGAAAATTATCAGGCCGAGGCGATCGAGTTTTTTGAAGCGATGGCGCGCAAATATGGCGAAACGCCAAACGTAATGTACGAAGTTTATAACGAGCCAATCCAACAAACATGGACAACAACGATCAAGCCCTATTCCCAGGCGGTAGCCGAAGCGATTCGCCAGATTGATCCAGACAATTTGATCTTGGTTGGATCATCGACCTGGTCACAAGATGTGGATATTGCCGCGGCCGAGCCGTTGACCAACTTGGATAACATCGCCTACACCGCCCATTTCTATGCCGGTACTCATGGCCAGAGTCTTCGCGACAAAATTGATCTGGCACTGGAACGTGGCGCCGCCGTGGTGATCTCTGAGTGGGGTACCGTCAATGCCAACGGCGACGGTGCCGTTGCAACCGAGGCCACAATGCAATGGATGGACTTCATTAGTGAGCGAGGTCTAACGCACTTGAACTGGTCTGCCCACAATAAGGACGAGGGAGCGTCGATTTTTCGACCCGATGCGCCGACCGATGGCGGTTGGACCGATGCCCATCTGAGCGACTCCGGGCTGGTAGTTAAGAACCTGGTTAAAGGCTGGAATCAGCGTGCACTGTCCGTTAACGCAGGCTTGTCGGGGGCCTGGTATCGACCGGATACCGAAGGACAAGGCTGGATGCTCGACGTGATCGACAGTGGCCCCAGCCGACAGGTCTTCTTGACCTGGTTTACTTATGCCAACGCCGCAAGTGATGAGCCGACCCTAGACAGCCTGGGCTCGGATCAACACCGCTGGTTGGTGGCCTCAGGAGATTTCTCAGGCCCAACCGCTGAGCTGACGATGTACCGCAATCATGGCGGAATTTTTAACAACGTTATGGGTACCGAACAAGCGGAAGTTGGCCGTATCACGCTGACGTTTGAGTCTTGCGTCGCGGCCTCCCTGGCCTTTGATTTCCATGATCCCAACATGACCGATGCCACCATCGAGATCAGGCGTCTGTCACCGGACGCGTTTTGTCGTAGCCAGCTGGCCCAGATGCCCGCGGAGTAGCGACGGTTAAAGTCGTGGGGGTTTTACTGAGCGCCCCGTGGGTCTGTAGATCGTCACCCTCGGGGCTGATATTCAACATTCCCTATCATGCCAATTGCCGTGCCCGACAGGCGGTGACTCTTGCGCGTACTGTCTCTTAGGGTTCACCCGTTTCCGCATCGTTGAGTTCTTTGAGAGAAACTCTGGGCATCATTACTTGCGTATCGATGTGGTCCAGCGGGACGGTAACGCGTTGTTGGTAACGTTGGATGGCTACCGGGGGAATAATTGGGGTCAGAGTAATTTACTCTGACCCCATCGTTCACTGAACTAGCCGCTGCGGATTACTCCAGGTCGAGGAAGCTTCGCAGCTGCTCCGAACGGGAAGGATGGCGCAGCTTGCGCAGCGCTTTGGCTTCAATCTGACGAATACGCTCGCGGGTCACGTCAAACTGTTTGCCCACCTCTTCTAGGGTGTGATCGGTGTTCATGTCGATGCCGAAACGCATTCGCAGCACCTTGGCTTCTCGTGGCGTTAGGCCCGACAACACGTCGCGTACGGTGCCGGATAGGCCGGAGCCGGTGGCCGACTCAACTGGCGATGCGATGTTGGCGTCTTCGATAAAGTCGCCCAGATGGGAATCTTCATCATCACCGATGGGCGTTTCCATGGAGATCGGCTCTTTGGCAATCTTGAGCACCTTGCGGATCTTGTCTTCCGGCATCTCCATCCGCTCGGCCAATTCCTCTGGCGTGGCTTCCCGGCCCATCTCCTGCAGCATCTGCCGAGAAATACGGTTCAGCTTGTTGATGGTTTCAATCATGTGCACTGGGATTCGGATGGTTCTGGCCTGGTCCGCAATAGAACGGGTGATGGCCTGGCGAATCCACCAAGTGGCGTAGGTGGAAAACTTATAGCCGCGACGGTATTCAAACTTGTCTACCGCCTTCATCAAGCCAATGTTGCCTTCTTGGATGAGATCTAAGAATTGCAAACCGCGGTTGGTGTACTTCTTGGCGATGGAGATCACCAGGCGAAGGTTAGCTTCCACCATTTCCTTTTTAGCTCGGCGTGCTTTGGCCTCGCCAATGGACATTTCACGGTTGAGTTCTTTTAAGTCTGGAATCTCAACTTTCAAAGACTCTTCCAGTTGTGCCAGCTTGCCCTGCAATTCGCGAATGATATCGGCGCGAGCTTTAATGGCAGCAGAGTATTTCTGCTTGGCACGAATGTGCTGATCGACCCATTTCTGATCGGTTTCGTGGCCAACAAAACTCTTGATGAAATCTTTGCGCGGCATTTTGGCTTCCACCACGCACAGCTCCATGATGGCCCGCTCAAGGGTTCTCAGCATGGCTACGTCGCGGCGCATGCGGATGGTAAAGAAATCCACAATGCGAGGCGCAAACTTAATGGTCAGGAAATTGACTTCCAGCTCTTTGCGCACCGCCAAGGAGCGATCGTGCCCCATGCCGTTGCGGGTCGCTGAGCGGAGAAACTTCTGGAACAGTTTGGTGTGGTCGTTGAACTTGGCCGCCACCTCTTCCAGGTCGGGACCGGTGTCCACCGGGGTATCGTCATCATCATCCGCTTTCTTCACCACTGGCGTGGGAATGTCCACTGGCGCCAGATCTTCGGGTTTGATGAAGCCCACCATAATTTCGTTCAGACGCCGCTCGCCGCCGACGTAGGCCGCGTATTCTGTCAGCAGCATTTCTGAGGTGGCTGGGTAGCGACCCAGGGAACCCAATACCTGTTGCAAGCCTTCTTCAATGCGCTTGGCAATGGCAATCTCACCTTCCCGGGTGAGCAGTTCCACGGTACCCATCTCGCGCATGTACATGCGCACCGGGTCGGTGGTGCGACCGATTTCTGCATCTACTGCCGCCAACGCCGCTGCTGCTTCGTCCGCTGCTTCGTCGTCGGATGAGTCGGAATCGTTGAGAATCATCTGATCGGTGTCCGGCGCCACTTCGTGCACCTGAATACCCATGTCGTTGATCATGTTGATGATGTCTTCGATCTGTTCCGGATCAACGATTTCGTCCGGTAGATGATCGTTCACCTCCGCGTAGGTCAGGTAGCCCTGCTCCTTACCACGGGTGATTAATACTTTTAACTTGGATTGCTGATTTTCCTGCATGTTTCCCTGCCGTCGCTGCGTCGGATATATCCCCTTACCTATAAGAAGCGTAAAACAGACAAAAACCGCGCATTTTCCTGACCAAAGCCGTCGACAACGTCTCGCACAAGCGGGCGCAGTTGATCGAAATTGGATATTGGGGTCGCTTCAGCTGGAATGACGCTATGGCGTCTCAAATCGTCTCAATAGTATCCGGCGTCTGCCGGTTTTGAGCGCTTGTTATTAGGTCAGCGACTAAATTTGTGCGCAGGGCTGAGCCACTGCCGCGTTATGTCTTTCAATGTAGGGGGATCTGACAAAATTTCAAGCATCAAAGGGCAATTATTTTTATATTCATGGCATTTCAGCCCCTAAACCCCCGATCCCGAGGCTTGATTAGGGCCTTTAGCGATCAGATTCCGATAATGGGTTTTCTCATCGGCGGTCAAACTCGCTAGCCCCTGGTCGGCGATTTTCTGGCTCAGGGCATCGAGCTCATTGGCCCGCTGGCTTTGCTCGTACTCGCTGAGCAGCCGAGAAATCGCGCCAGAAAACTCCGCATCAAGGTCATGGTTACCCGCCAAAGGATCCGCCAGGTTCGCCACCTTGCTCAGCGCTGAGTGGTCTGGCCGGCCTTCCCAATGACTGAGCATTTGGGCGGTGACCGCATCGGGATGGTCGCGACACCATTGATAAAGCTCCACCAGCAAGGCAACCCCTTTACGCCGATAATTGATCAGCTGTTCCACAGGCGCGGCGGTGGCGCCAAGTTTGGGATGGTGGACCAGCAAGGTAATGGCTTGGCGAATTAACGACGGTTGACCGGCAGGGGGCGCGCTGGGCCGGTGTTCCTGGTACGGCCGTTCCTGGGCTGGCGCAGGCGGTTGGGGCGCAATGGTATTACTGCGTGCAAGCTCCCCTAGTCGTTCGTACATCATGTCGCGAAAGGCGCCGTCAGGTATTTGCGCCAACTGCGGTTTGCATAGCTCCACTAAACGGGCGCGGCCATCCAGGCTGTGCAGATCCACATCGGCCTGGTAGCGGGCAAAAAACACGTCCGACAGAGGTCTTGCCGCGGCCAGTAATGCTTCAAACTCTTCCAGGCCACGCTCTCGAATCAGCGTATCCGGGTCTTCCCCGTCGGGTAAAAACAAAAACCGCGCCTGACGACCGTCTTTGAGTCGCGGCATAACCGATTCCATGGCCCGGTGGGCGGCCTGGCGACCGGCCCGATCACCGTCAAAGCAGAAATAGATCTCTGGCGCTGAGCGAAATAACAGCTCAGCGTGATCCGCGGTGGTTGCTGTGCCTAAGGTGGCTACCGATTCCGTCAGCCCATATTGCGCTAAGGCCACCACATCCATATAGCCTTCGACCACCAGCAAACGGCTCAATTTCTTGTGGGCCTGGCGGGCTTGATAAAGGCCATAGAGCTGGCGGCCTTTCTGAAACAGTGGCGTCTCAGGGGAGTTTAAGTATTTGGGTCCATCGCTGGCGCCCATCACCCGACCACCAAAAGCCACTGGCCGGCCCCGGGTGTCATGGATGGGAAACATGATGCGGCCGCGAAATTTATCGTACACACCGCCGCTTTGGCGGGTGCTCGTGAGGCCGGCTTTGTCCAGCACCGCTTCACGATCTCGTTTACCCGCAGCCCAGCGCGATACGGTGTCCCAGGCATCGGGTGCAAAACCCATGCAGTAATCCCTGGCAATGGCGCCATCAATGCCGCGATTTTTTAGATAATCGATGGCTTCGGGGCTATTCTTAAGAGCAGATTGATAGGTTTGCTGAGCCTGGGCTAGCACTGCATAAACCTCATCGAGCCCATCATCGCGCTGGGTTTGATCACGCGGCACCGTAAGACCCGCTTTTTGGGCCAGCTCCTCCACCGCGTCAATAAAACCCAGGCGGTCATACTCCATGACAAAACCCACCACGTTGCCGTGGGCGCCGCAGCCGAAGCAATGATAAAACTGCTTGCCAGGGCTAACCGTGAACGAGGGGGTCTTTTCGTCGTGAAAGGGGCAGCAAGCCTGATATTCGCGGCCCGCCTTTTTGAGACCTACCCGCCCGCCGATCACCTCAACGATATCGCTGCGAGCAATCAATTCATCGATAAAGGACTGAGGTATCAAACCGGACATGGGGTCAGTTTAACTGAGGTGACCCTTAGCGGTCAGTAGCATGCCATCAGAACGCCGAATCGACGCAAGACAATCCAGCCATAAACTATAAATACCAGCCGATCGACAGCTGAGCCCGCCTCCGTGCATGCTAAGACAGGTCTTCGATCCTTCAGTCCAATTGAATTGGCGCTGTAGACTCGGGGGAAATTCGAGCTTACAAACTGACCTCACCAGGCAAACCAGTTTTTTCCACTTGGCTATCTCTACTGGGTTCCACCAAACCTCTTCCCCTGGCATCCCAGTAACGACCGCCTAGATCAAAAATCCCGTTCGGCCCCACAACGGCATCTCGCAGACGAAGACCTTCAGCCAGCTGGGTATTTGGCAGTACCACCACGTTATATAAGTGGCAATCTGGGCCCATCACAACCCCATTGCTCAGGATGCAATCAGATTCCAGTTTGCTTCGAGTTCCCAGGTGACAATGTTTGCCAATCACTACCCGCTCACCCAACTCAACGCCTTTTCCGAGCTGGGTTTTCCAATCAACAATCTGCCTGCCACATTGGCGACCCGGCATGGTCAACGTCGGAAAACGCCCATCAGCTGCTGCCAGGTTCGCAGCGTGGTAATCCGCCACAGAGTGAATATCAATGCGTTGATAATCGTGTCTATTGTCCCATTGCTCACTCATGATCATCGACGACTCCAAGTGCCACCCACCCACTGATGAGAACGTTCGGTCGCTGTCCAACGCCACCGCTTTTCGGTCAAGCTTAGCGATACCTGGCCCAAAAAGATGAAGCTCATCGCCAGTAATACTTAGGCATTGGCCAAACTCCATCAGGGTTTGCAATACCAAATCGTTGGTACACAGGTCACTGTATCGAAGGCAGACGCCCCACTCAGATCCATCGGCGAGGCGCTGCCTTACCGCCGATTGTTGAACACCTGCGGCAACACGCACATGGCGAACGCCAGTGGCGCTGAGCTGTTCGATGGCGTGGACGACCAAGGGCTTTCCGGCAACTGGCAGCATGGCTCGATGGGTGGTCGGCCAAAGCGGCTCCAGTGGGGTTTGCTGGTCGGTAAACCCCAGTACGACGGCTTTAATTGCCATTAGTACGCTCCTCGACCAGATAATACTGCGGGCAATGTTTTTGCGATAATTTTGATGTCTTGAGACAAATCCTGAGTAGCCAGATATTCCAGGTCCAATTCGACCTGCTGCTGAAAAGCTAAGTCGGAACGACCACCGATTTGCCAAAGACAGGTCAGCCCTGGCTTTCCCTGCAGCCGCTTGCGTTCTGAATTGGTGTATTGAGCGACTTCAGACGGCACCGGCGGCCGTGGACCGACGATGGTCATATCTCCGCGGAGCACATTTAAGATCTGTGGCAACTCATCAATGGAAAAACGTCGAATAAACGCACCCACCCGGGTAATTCTTGGGTCCCGGCGCATCTTGAATATGACCCCATCGCCACTCTCATTGTCGGCGGCCAACGCGGCTTTTTCGGCCTCTGCCCCAATGCGCATGGAACGGAATTTGATCATGGCAAAATGGCGGCCACGAAGCCCCACTCGGGTTTGAAAAAAAAGCACCGGCCCAGGGGATTCCAACCTGATCGCTAAGGCCGTCAGCGCCAATAGGGGTGAAAGGGCTAACACCGCCGCACCGGCAACCAGAAGATCAAGCGCTCGCTTAGCGGCTCCCCGCAGGACCAGCCCCACCTGCCAAAATTTATGCCGCACCACAGTGCGCAGGTCTGTTGTCGCTGTTAATGGGGCGGTAGCCATCATTTCTGCCGGCGTCAGCAACCGAGGCTTTTCACCCACAGGTTTCATTTTCGCAGTTATTGTTCTCATTTTCCACCTATAAGTATCATTTATATCATTATCTGTCAGATTAACAGAAAGCTATTCGCTATAAACGATAAAAATGATAATAACTGTGAAACTGAGTGGGGGGAGGGGCTAAAGACTGCGAATGAGCGTTTGCTGGGTTCGTTGGGCGAGCTCTTGCATCTGATCAAGTTCGTGGGAGGTGCAAAGGGAACCGTCTCGAGCCGCGTTTTCATGGATTTCGCATAAAGCCGCAAGGTCGGTCGCACCAATGCTGCGGCTAGCACCTTTCAGCCCATGAAGGATTTGGGCCAATTGCTCGGCATCACCCGCCTTATGGCTCTCACGCAACAGTTTTTGTCGACCCGGCAATTCACGCAAGAACACCGGAATCACTTGAGCCAGTAACGTGCTGGCAGCCTCTCCCAAGTCACGAAATAGCGCATCGTGGTCAAGAACAACGTCCTCAAGCGGGCCTGATGGCTCACTGGGCTTGCTGCTTCGCTGGGCATAGGCTTGATCAAGGGCACTGGCCAGCTCTTGCATATTGACTGGCTTGGCGATGTATCCATCAATACCGGCCTCCAAGTACGTACCTTTGTCTTGCGCCAGCGCGCTGGCGGTAATCGCAATGATGTACGGTTGTTCTATATTCGGACTTTCGCGCAGACGCCGAGTCGCTTCAATGCCGTCCATCACAGGCATTCGAATGTCCATTAACACAACGTCGTATGAACGCGCCGCAACCGCCCGCAACACCTCCTCGCCATTGCACACTAGATCGACCCGATAACCCAATGCCTCCAGCTGCGCCTGCTGGATCATTCGATTGACTTGATAATCGTCTGCCAACAATATTCTCAACGGCTTATGGACAGCCATATCCGATGAGGGGAACTGCGCAGCATCGCTGGACAAGTACACCGATGGCGCCGTCACATCGAGTCGCTGGTTGGACTGAGCGTGATCGAGGTGTTCATCGACTTGGCC